>JALSNT010000436.1 GCA_026986885.1 Desulfobulbaceae bacterium | reverse complement strand
GCCTTGCACCTTGAACCTTGAACCCTGAACCCTGAACCCTGAACCATAAAGATTATATCCCCAGGTATGCCTTGCGAACGTCCTCATCGGCAAGCAGGGCAGTGGCTTTATCATGCAGGGTAATCCTGCCGGTTTCCAGGACATAACCACGGTCGGCAACCTTGAGCGCCAGGTTGGCATTCTGCTCGACTAAAAATATGGTCGTATTATTTTCCCGGTTGATTTTTCTGATAATTTCAAAAATCTGCCTGGTTACCAGTGGAGCCAGGCCCATGGACGGTTCATCCAGCAGCAGGAGCTGGGGTCGGGCCATCAGCGCCCTGGAAATGGCCAACATCTGCTGTTCCCCACCGGACAGGTTGCCGCCCGGTTGATTGCGACGATCCTTGAGGATGGGAAACAGATCATAGATGTATTCAAGATCTTCTTCCATCTGTTTTTTATCATTACGCAGAAAACCACCCATATCCAGGTTTTCGGCAACGGTCAGATCGGGAAAGATGTGACGGCCTTCCGGAACCTGGCAGATGCCAAGGGCAACGATCCTGTCCGGGCTTAATGACTCAATGGGGCGGCCTTTGAAAATAATTGCACCGGTACGCGGCGGTACTATGCCGCTGATTGACATGAGCGTCGTCGATTTACCGGCGCCGTTGGCCCCGATCAGGGTGATAATTTCACCCTCTTTCACCTCAAGACTGACATCATGCAGGGCCTGGATATTACCATAAAAGGTATTGATTGATCTGAGTTCAAGCATCGTCAATGTCCTCCCCGAGATACGCCTTGATGACGGCGGGATTGTTGCGGATCTCCTCCGGGGTTCCCTCGGCGATTTTTTTCCCATAATCCAGGACAAAGATATAGTCGGACAGGCTCATGACCAGTTTCATGTCATGCTCAATGAGCAGGATGGAGAGACCATCATCGCGAATGGTGGTGATCAGCTCTTCCAGTTCAGCAGTTTCCTGCGGGTTCATGCCCGCGGCCGGTTCATCAAGCAGCAGTAACAGCGGATCGGTCGCCAGGGCACGTCCGATTTCAAGCCGTCTCTGCGCGCCGTAGGGCAGGTTTTTGGCAAATTCATTGGCCGAATCCGCCAGTCCCATGTTCTCAAGAATCATCAGGCTCAAGGCAACAATTTCCTGCTCTTCCCTGACCGTGCCGGGATTACGCAGCAGCGCACCCAATACCTTGGCCCTGGTGCGGCAGTGGCGGCCGATCATGACATTTTCCAGCACCGTCATATTGGGGAAAAGGCGAATATTCTGGAATGTACGCGCCAGCCCCTGCTGGGTGACTTTGTTTGGTTTGAGGCCGTTTAATCTGCGGGTTTTTTTTCCGGCAGGGGTCAGCAGCAGGTCACCGGATGTCGGTTTGTAAATGCCGGTCAGGCAGTTGAAAAATGTCGTCTTTCCTGCGCCATTTGGCCCGATGAGGGCGACGATCTGCCCTTCATGTACCCGCAGGTCGAGATGGTCGAGGGCGCGGATACCGCCGAAATTCATGGTCAGCCCGGTTATGTTGAGTAGTGGTTCCATAAGAAAAAAGCGTTTCCTGTATCAGTCAACTGTTTTTTTGAACTGTATAGGTTCGGCGAATATTGGCAACGATGCCCTGGGGGCGAAAGACCATCATGATGACAAGTACGGCGCCGAATACCAGCATCCGGTAGTCGGAAAAGGCCCGCAGGTATTCCGGCAGCAGAATGAGGATAAGGGCGGCGATAATTACGCCGACAATGGAACCCATGCCGCCTAAAACAACGATACAGAGGATGATTGCCGATTCCAGAAAGGTAAAACTGGCCGGATTGACGAATGTGGTTTTGGCGGCAAAGATAACGCCGACCATTCCTGCCCAGAAGGCACCCAGGGCAAAGGCGGTGAGTTTGGTTTTTGTTTTGTCGATGCCCATTGCCTGGCAGGCGATTTCATCCTCACGCAGGGCAAACCATGCCCGGCCGATACGGGAGTTCTGCAGACGGTTTACCACAAAGATGGTGAAAATAACCATCAGAATCATCAGGTAGTAGAGATAGGTAATCGACTGATCAAGATTGAGGTGGATGCCGAAAAATCCGGGGCGGGGGATACTGGAGATACCGCTGGGCCCGTGGGAAAATTCATTCCAGTTTTCCAGGATAAGACGGATAATTTCACCAAATCCCAGGGTGACGATGGCCAGGTAGTCACCGCGCAGCCGCAGGACCGGAAAACCGAGCAGGATACCGAAGCTTGCCGCCAGCATACCGCCGATGGGCAGAACTGTCCAGAAGCCCAGCCCAAAGTGGAGATGGAGCAGGGCATAGGAATAGGCACCGACGGCATAAAAGGCCACATAACCGAGATCAAGCAGGCCGGCAACGCCGACAACGATATTGAGGCCCAGGCCAAGCACCACATACATCAGCGCCGTTACCATGATATTGGTCTGGTAAGTGGAAAATATCAGAGGAAAGACAAGGAAAAACAGGCCGGAGACACTAATGGCCGGGATGTAGAGTTTTGGTTCGCTCAGCAGCTTCAGCTGCATATTCGGCCGCTGCTTGACTACCCCTTGTTTAATGCGTTCCTGACGGGCAAGTTTTCTGATTTTATAAAGCTGGATGGCTAAATAGCAGATAAAACTGGTGCCGGCAACCCAGTACATATTGTACCAGCGCCATTGAATATCCTGCTCAATGGGATTGACCTTTATTACCATAAGAGGGAAGGTAAGAAAGACAAACCAGAGGCTGACCAGTATTCCTTTTTGGATATCCTTAAAAGAAATCATAGCGTTCTATTGCTGGAAGAAAATTATTATTATACCTTTTCAATGCTGGCCTTGCCGAGCAGACCTGAGGGCCTGAAGATGAGGATGAGAACCAGCAGAGAAAAGGCAAATACATCTTCATAATCACTGGAAACGTAGCCGGTGGCAAAGGATTCTGTCAGGCCCAGTATAAAGCTGCCTAATACCGCCCCTGGAATAGAGCCGATACCACCGAGGACGGCGGCGGTGAAGGCCTTGATACCGGCAATAAAGCCGATATAAAAATTGATCTGGCCGATATGGGAGGCAATCAGCAGTCCGCCGATGGCTGCCAGGGCGGAACCGATGATAAAGGTGATTGAGATAACTTTGTCAACATTGATACCGACCAGCATGGCCATTTTCTGGTCCTGGGCCGTGGCCCGCATGGCCTTGCCGGTTCTGGTAAATTTGATCAGCCAGGTCAACAGCAGCATGACCACTGCGGTTGTGACCAGAATCAGCATATCCGAGGTGCCGATAACCCCGGCATACTGTTCCATGAAATCAAAATCAGGTATCAGGGCGGGGAACGGGAGAAAGTCGGATGTCTGGGCAAGCAGTACATAATTCTGCAAAAAAATCGACATGCCGATGGCAGAGATAAGGGGCGATAGTCGTGGCGCATTGCGCAGTGGCTGATAGGCAAGTTTTTCAACGGTATAGCCGTAGGCGGCGGCCCATATTGCAGAAGCGAGAACGGTCAGGATAATGACAGCAGGCAGGGGAAAACCATATATGTTGAGAATGGTGGACGTAATGAGGGCGGTAAAAGCGCCGATCATATATATTTCACCATGGGCAAAGTTGATCAGGCCGATAATGCCGTACACCATGGTGTAGCCAAGGGCAATGAGGGCATAGATTGATCCCCTGGTCAGGCCGCTGAAGAAGAGTTCTGTAAAGTAGTCCATAATTTTCGTCAAGGACCGGCTCTTGTCGGGAAAGCCGGGAGATAATCCGGTTCGTTTTTCTGTAGGCCCGGGTTGTATGAATTATATTTTCTGATTTCCACTGAAACTCAGCCGGGCTGACCCCAGGGATACCATCGCTCTTTCCGGTGAAATGCAGCGACATGAATTAAGGCGTAAATAAAGCAACAGACAATCTGTTGTTTTGGTTTCAGCAATGTTATCCCTTTTTTGCTGAACAATGATGGTAATCAACTCATATCTTTAAAAGAAAAAAATATCCGGCACAAAGGTATATTGTACCGGATAAGTATTTCTGGCTGACGTCCAGGACTACTTGATCTGAACGTATTTTCCGTTTTTCACCTGGTACATGGAGAACCCGACCCCGGTGGCATCGCCTTTCTTGTCAAAGTGAATTTTACCAAATGGTGTGGCAACGTCGTCGGTGTGCAGCACCTTGGCAATGGCTGCCTGGTCCGTGGAGCCGGCCTTGGCCAGAGCATTGGTCAGGGCCAGGGTGGCGGCGACGGCATTGTCAAAAAAAGCGCCGGGCTCTGATTTATAGGCCTTCATATGTTTTTCCCGGTATTCCCTGGTAAGGGGATTGCTGGATACGTCGGCCGGGCCGGTTGCATAGACGCCTTCCGCATTTTTACCGGCTACCTTGATGAAGGTATCATCTTTGACACCATCATCGGAGATAAAGATGGTCTGCATTCGTTTTTTACGCATCTGGCCGACAATTTTAGAGGCCTCCGGATGATAGCCGCCGAAGATAACCGCTTCGGCTCCGGAACGTTTGATTTTCTGGACAACTGCTGAATAATCGACAGCGCCCGGAGTGACACCTTCAAAGAGTACAACCTTGGCCTTGCCTGAATCTTCGATGAATTTTTTGGCAAATTCAGCCAGTCCTTTGCCGTAATCACCCTTGTCGTGGATAACGGCGATTTTTTTCAACTTGAGGTTGTTGAGTGCAAAATCAACCTCGGTACGGGCCTGGGCATCATCCGAGGCAATGGTGCGATAAAAGTTTGGGTAGTCACCACTCTGGGTAAGGGCAGGGTTGGTGGCGGAAGGAGACATGACGATAACGCCTGCATCCCGGTAAATAGGCAGGGCCGCCTTGGTCGCACCGGAGCAGATATGCCCGATAACCACGTTTACGCCTTCACTGACAAGCTTGGTTGCCGTATTAGTTGCTACTTCGGGCTTGCAGACATCGTCTTCAACCAGCAGCTCAACTTTTGCACCGTTGATACCCCCCTTGGCGTTGATGTCTTTAATTACCAGCTCGGCGGCTTTGACCGTGGGCAGCCCGTATGAGGCCAGATCACCGCTGTGGGCACCGGCAACACCTATTTTAATGGAATCAGCAGCCATGGCGCCTGCGGTTATGCCGACGGTAAAGACCGCTGCGGCAACGAGTGTAAGCAGTTTGTGATACATTTTCACGTCTGATACCTCCAAGATTTTTGTTGGTTGAGATTAACAATATTACCTTACACCTAAATTGAACCTTTCGCCCATTCGAAATTTCCTGCTTTGCCTTGAGCCGTTCCATGTGGGTTGAATTACGACAAAACGGATCAAAACTCGAATTTCCAGTCAAGGTGAAAATCGTTCAACTCAGATTACAGAGTCCTCGCCTTTCATACCTCATCAGAGAAAAATTTCACTGCAAAAATGATTCTTTCCTCGATTTAGGGGAATAAAAAAAACTTTACAGCTTTTTAGTTACTTTCTACCGTCTGTATACCATGTTGGCGTTGTCGCAAAAAAATATTGAGCTCGTTTTGTCATGCCTGCCTCCCATATTATGGTATGTTGGTTAATGACTTGTCCCAAATCTAAGGAACAGAAATTAAATAACCTGAACATCTCGCATCTCATCTTCAGGCCATCTTTGACCGCTCTTCAATCACGAAATCCTCATCGTAGCCCTGCTACGTCTGCGGTTTCGTTCAATCAGATCGATCAAACCTGACCTAAAGCTGAGCGCGATATTGTCCACGTTATTTAATTTCTGTTCCTAATTTGATTTTTTTACGACTTCGATCAGTTCGCCATTATTATAACTGCAGTATTTTTTCATGGAAACAAAACTTCTTTTTATGTTTGGCCGTCCTTTTTCTCCCCTTTATGGAATGCTGATGCGACTTCGTGAGCATTGCTATCGGTCCGGCCTGTTTAAAGTCGAACAGTTGCCGGTACCGGTGATCAGTGTCGGCAATCTTACATTGGGTGGTACGGGCAAAACTCCCATGGTGCAGTGTCTGGCCCGTATGTTACAGGAAGAGGGGTATAGACCGGCGATCATAAGTCGTGGTTATGGTGGTTCCACCAAAGAACCGGTCAATGTGGTGTCGGATGGTCGTCGTGTCTTGCTGCCGGCTGAACTGGTCGGCGATGAGCCGCGTCTTCTGGCCGAAACTCTGCCCGGCGTGTTGGTCTTGACCGGGGTGGTTCGTAAGCTGCCGGCCAGGCGGGCTGTGAAAATGGGAGCCGATGTACTCTTGCTTGATGACGGTTTTCAGCATATGGGGATAGCCAGAAACCTGGATCTGGTCCTTTTTTCAGCCGATCATCTGGCTGGCAATTCCAGAATTTTTCCGGGGGGCGATCTGCGGGAACCGGTGGCGGCCCTGAATCGCTCTTCCTGTTTTGTCCTGACCGGAGTCACCGATGATAACCGGGAGCGAGGCTGCCGTTTTCTGCAATTACTGCAGGAGCGTTTCCCGGAGAAGCCGCAATGCATGAGTACAACACGGTTTCTTTCCTATGTCGCCCGGCAGGATAAAAATGGTTTTACCTTTGTTGGCGCCGGGCAGGCTGCCACGGAAAAAGCTCTGGGACTCTGCGGTATAGCCAGGCCGGATTCCTTCAGAAAAACCCTTGCCGGTTGCGGCATTACGCCGATTGATTTTCTGGCCATGCCGGATCACCATGTCTACAAAGAGGCTGATCTTGCTTATATACGGGCAAGAATTAAAAAATCAGGGGCCGGCAGCGTGGTGACGACGGAAAAGGATATGGTTAAATTAGGTGCGGCGGCACTGGGAGTACCCGTTTATGGTCTCCGGTTGCAGGTAGAGGTGGATGAGGAGTTGCGTACCTTGCTGTTTGCCGCGGTATCATCGGCAAACAAGCCCTGATCCGTATTCCCGGACCCTGTGTCGAAAAATCAACACTTACAGTTAATTGCCCTGATAGTGTTTTTTTTGACACAACTTTTGGCAATGTCCACAAATACGGTCGAGAAGGTTATGTCTCGTTAACTTATTGATTATATATTATTAATAAGGTAACTGCCGGGTGGGGCCGGTCGCTTCTTATCTGTTGGCTCACTTTTTGCATAATTTTGAATTATTATACTCTCCTGTACGGTAATTTTAAAAGGATTTTTATGGTTTCACATATAGAACCCCATCAATATACTCTTCGTCGATCAGTCAGTTGCTGCGGTATTGGTCTGCATACCGGTCGCCCCGTTACCATGACCTTGAAACCGGCATCGGCCAACTCAGGCATTACCTTTTTCAGGTCGGATTTACCTGCGGACAGAGTCGTGCCGGCCCACATGGATAAGGTGGTCGATACCACGTTGGCAACCACCATCGGCGAGGGCACGGCAAAAATTTCAACCACGGAACATCTTCTGGCTGCTTTGCGGGCTTCAGGGATTGATAATGTGAACATTGACATTGATGCCCATGAGGTTCCCATTATGGACGGAAGTGCCGGGCCTTTTGTTCATCTTCTGCAAAGGGGTGGGCGGAAACAGCAGCGGGCCCTGCGAAGAATTTTAAGGATCACCAGTCCGCTCACGGTAACCGATGGGGAAAAATCAATTCGTATTGAGCCCTATAATGGCTTTAAAGTGACCGGTCATATCTGTTTCGGGGATGATGTTATTCGTGAACAATCCTATAGTGTTGAGGTAACTCCTGAACGATTTTCCAGTGAGATAGCACGTGCCCGAACATTTGGCTTTGTGGAACAGGTCGAACAGCTTTGGCGCAATGGCCTTGCCCTTGGCGGCAACCTTAACAATGTTATTGCCATCCACTGGGATGGCCGGTCCATTCTCAATGAAGAAGGGCTGCGTTTTGATGACGAATTTGTCCGTCACAAGGTTCTGGACCTTATCGGGGACATGGCCCTGTTAGGGGGTCCGGTTCTGGGTCATGTTATTGCTGATCGTTCCGGACATGGACTGCATCTTGATCTGATGCAGTCCATCGTCGATAATCCCCAATGCTGGGAGTATGTAAAATTTCAGAAGAAAGGCAACGTGATACGGCGCCGAACCATACACGGCACAAGGACACGACCCAAACAACTGCCGTTATTCTTTCCGCCCCCTCTGCGCGGCAGGGCTGGAGCCTCGGCCTGCCCCGCCTGACTGGTGTTTGTTTCTCCTGTTTTTTCAGCCCGCCGTTTTACGGCGGGCTTTTTTTTGTCCATTTTTCAGGAAAAAACTGGTACAGAGGAAAGGCATGCGCTTTTATCTCCATATGAGAGACTCTTTACAAATTGCGGGCGGACCGTATGTTTGAAGCAATGTATCATATTTCTAAGGCCGGCCTTGCCCGCAGCCCAATAAATCGTATAAAATGTAGGTCTGGTTGAGCTCTGCGAAAGCAGACAAAAGTAGTGGCTGCTATTTGTCCGCTTTCGTTCCACTCAAGCAGACCTGCAATGTTTATTAGTCTCAGTTAAGGTTAAAACCCCCGCCTTTAGGCGGGTAGATTTATCACTTCCGATAGATGATGTATAATACCTCCCAAGACGAGGAGGGTATTATGGATTATCGGTATGGAAGTCATTCCGTTTTTAACATTGAGTACCATTTTGTTTGGGTAACGAAGTATCGTTATAAGGTTCTTATTGGCGATGTTGCATTGCGAGTTCGAGAACTTGTCCGCCAAAGCTGTGAATCTTTTGAAATAGAGATAATAAGTGGTGTAGTAAGCAAAGATCATGTTCACCTTTTTGTATCTGCACCGCCGACAATGGCTCCAAGCGAAATAATGCGCCGGATAAAAGGTCGTTCAGCAAGTAAATTGTTTGCAGAATTTCCAGCCCTTCGCAAACGTTTCTGGGGTCGTCATTTTTGGGCTCGAGGATATTTTTGTGCAACATCCGGTCAGGTGACAGATGAAATGATAACAACCTATCTTGAACATCATTTCGAACCTAAAAAAGAAGATAATTTTCGAACTGAGTAAAACGGGTCTTGGACCCGTATCCGGACTTTCAGTCCTTATTTCAACCCACCGACTTTAGTCGGTGGTTGTTGAGTTTTTATCATACAATGGCTGTTGATACAAAAAGAAAATTTTATTTTATCTTCTAACTGTTTTTCATCTACCTGCTCCATGCGGGTGGCCAGGCATGGGGAAAAAGGTATTTATAGCTGTGATCGTGATCGGCCATAGACGTGCAGTATATCGGAATAAGGTTCCTTATTGTAATAATACAGCACAGATAATCGAAAAATGGTAACTGATCGGCAGGCAACCCGGGCCTGCATGATGGAAAAAGTCTTGTCTCCGTCTGGAAAAGTCCATGTTTACGGCTTGTGGCTTTATAATGGCTTCCCGATAACTGCACCGTCGTTACATGCAGGGTAACCCACTCGGGGAGGACGAAAGATGTCGTCCATTCCCACAGTCTGCCTATCTTGTCATCCCGCAATCTTTTGGTCGGAAATCCAGAGAGCATCTTGTGGGCAAGCCTTTTTCTGGATCCCCGTCCCCGACAACAGCACTCGGGGATGACGGCTAAAGGTTGGGGATGACGGAATACATGTCGTTATTCCCATGGACTACCCACCCCGTCATTCCCGCAGTCTTTTAGGCGGGAATCCAGTCTTTTTGCTGTATGCCCATCCGCAGTGCGG
>JALSNT010000435.1 GCA_026986885.1 Desulfobulbaceae bacterium | reverse complement strand
TCGAGCAGAACCAGGGAGATATCATTGTCTGCCAGCAGCGAAAGCCCTTCTTCGGCAGACGCAGCGGTTAAGGAGTGAAAACCTTCATCTGCCAAGATACCGGAAAGGGCCTCACGGATAGATGCTTCATCGTCGATGATTAAAATGGATTTTTGCGGCATGGTGCGTATAGGGCAGAGAGTCCGGGAATAATTGTATGAGGGGAAAAGATATAACCTCGATTCAGGTATAAAAGAGATAGTATCAGGAATTGACAGGGAGCTCAACCGTAAATATGGTGCCGCCGGGCAGATTATCACGGACCTGGATTGTGCCGTTATGCTCGGCGATTATGGTATGGGTGATGGCAAGCCCCAGCCCTGTTCCTGCCTTTCTCGTGGAAAAATATGGCTCAAACAGACGGGTTTTAACGTGTTCGGTGATGCCGGGACCGGTATCGGCAATAGAGAGCAGCACGGCCTTGTTTCTCCTGTTTTCCAGAGTGATAATGATTTCCCCGCCTTCGGGCATAACTCCCACGGCATTATCCAGGAGATTGATGAGTACACGTTTTATCTGGACGGGATCAAAGGAGAAAAGAGGGATGTCGGCTGCAATATTTGTTTGGAATTCAATGTGTTTGTGACCTTCCCGGTAGAGCACCAGGGTATCGCTTATGATGTTGACCAGATCACTTTCTTTTTTCCTGACCCTGGGCATGCGGGCAAAATCGGAAAATTCACTGACCAGCCGTTTAATCTCATCAACCTGGGTGATGATGGTCGCCGTGCATTGATCAAATATTTCTTTATTTTCCTCAATGGTTGCCAGATAACGTTTGCGCAGGCGCTGGGCCGACAGTTGAATCGGCGTCAGCGGGTTTTTGATTTCATGGGCAATACGCCGGGCAACCTCCTGCCAGGCAGCCAGCCGCTGGGCTTTTTCCAGGTTGGTCAGGTTATCAAAGACGATGACATAGCCGATTGGTTCGCCTTCATCGTCAAACATCCTGGTGACGTTGACCAGCAGGGACAGGGTTTCACCGGGACCTATGGTCAGGCGCAGGTGACGTTCTATCGAGTGTTTTTTTGACCCGTGCAGCTCCCGGAGAAAATCTTCAAGAACCATGACATGGGACCGGGCCAGCACCTCATGAAAGTCTTTGCCTAAAAAATCATCGGGATTGATCCGCAGCAACCGTTCGGCAAAGGTATTGACCGTGGTAATGATATACTTTTCATTGATGGCAATAACACCGGCGGCAACGTTTTTTAGTATGGTTTCAAGATATTGCCGCCGCTGTTCGGAGATCGAGGTCGACTCCTGCAGGGCGTGGTGGGCCCGGGCCAGTTCCCTGTTGCCGGCAAGCAGATCGGCCGTCATGCTGTTGAAAGAATCGACCAGCAGCCCCATTTCATCGTCGGATTCCTTTTCCAGGGTAAAGTCCAGGTCGCCGTCGGCAACTCTACGGGTGGCCAGGGCGAGTTTATTGATTGGGCCGGTAAGGGTTCTGGCGATATAAAAGCCGAACCAGATGGCGCCAAAGAGGATCAACAGGGTGATGATCAGCAACATGATGATCAGGCTCAGCTTGATGGGGGCTTTCAACATGACCAGTTGCCGATAATCGGTAATCCCCTGGGAAACAGTGTGCATCAGCCCGATTTTTTCAGTCGGAATTAACAGGGTGGTGACCAGAAAAAAGAGATCATTGTCATAGCCGGCGAGATGCAGAGGAACAATGGCCTGGACAAGTTCTCCACGGGTGCTGGAAATGGTGACGATTCTGGTTGTGTCCTTTTCCTGGGCCAGTCGGACGGCTTCGGTCGGGGTTGCGGGCAGGACAAGGGAAAGAATACGTGGACCACGAACGGCAACACGTTCCCTGCGAGTGTTGTCAAGCAGTGCCAGCCCGTCCGGTGCCCCCGGTGGGGCAATGGCAACCGTACGTTTGAACAGTTCTTTCAGGGCGGCGATATCATCGGTTCGCACCTGCCCGTTTTCCATGAGAAGAGCAATCTGGCGGCCCATGTTTTCAGCCCGTTTTTCCGTGTCATGATAGATCGTCTGCGCCAGCTTAAGTGACGCCTGCAGGGAATCTTCGACATTGGAATTGAACCAGTAATCCATGGAAGTGGAGACAAAGCGCAGGGAAACAAAAAATAGAATGATAGTGGGAACGAGCGACAGGGCAATGAAAGAGATAACCAGTCGGGTACGAAGCTTTGAGCCTAATATTTTCTGCTTGCGTTCAAAGATCAGTTCCACCAGGTTGCGCAGAACCAGGTACAGCATGAGTAACAGCAGCAGGCCGTTGATAT
>JALSNT010000434.1 GCA_026986885.1 Desulfobulbaceae bacterium | reverse complement strand
GAAGCTTGGTTTTGCTCAATTACAGAAACAGGAGTACGACAGGGCACAGGAGTACTTTGAAGAGGCCCTGAAGATTGATCCGAAAAATCCCTACGCCATGGTTAACTTAGGAGTTGCCTGTGAACGGCAGGGAGACCTTGAGCGGGCCGGGAAACTGTATAAGAAGGTGCTTCAGTTAGGGGCAGTTGATCAGGCCGCCGGCGGTGCGGCGGCCATTGAATCATTGAAGAAACTGGCCAAAGAGAATCTGGAGCAGCTGTATAAGAAGAAGAAACAATTCAAAGAATAAAACACTCAATTTAGTATATTAGGAATTACTTTCGTGTATTTTGTGGCAGAAAATAAACTCGAAATCCAAATATCGAAATCCGAAACAAATTCCAATGTTTTAATGACATAAACAAGGACAAGCCATAGTGTCTAACATTGGAACCGTTTTAATCATTTGTTTAAGGGGTATTTGATATTGTCGCGAATTTGGTGTTTCTGATTTCGAATTTTCCGGTTTATCCGGGTTAGGGATAACCTACTTGCCCAATTAAGGAAAAATTCAAAAAGACCTTTTTATGAAGCAGCTTGGTGAAATACTTGTCGAGCAGTTCGGCGTTGATCCGATGGATATTCAGGATGCCCTGAATGTCCAGTCGGAAAACGGCCGTCATCTCGGCGAGCTGCTGGTCAGACAGAAAAAAGTAAGCGAAGAGGACCTTCTTCGGGCCCGTTCCATCCAGTCGGGCCTGGAACTGCGCACCACCCTGCCTGCCGACCCGAATCCTTTTTTTATCGATCGGATATCCATAGGATTTTTAAAAAAATATATGATGATACCAGTGGCCATGCCGGATGAGTGTTATATCGCCATGGCCGAACCCGGGTATTTTCAGCAGCTCGATGATCTGATGCGGATTTTACAGTGGGACGGCATGAGAACTGTCCTGGCGCCGCAGGAAGAGATTTTTGTGGCCATTAATTCCGCCTATGATTCCGGCAGCCGGGATGCGGCCGATCAGGTTCTGCAGGATATAGACGAGGAAGATCCGGAGTCCATCCTCTCGGAAATTGAGGAAACAGCGGATCTTCTTGATGATACCAGTGATGCCCCGGTTATCAAGTTGGTCAATCTGGTGCTCTCCCAGGCTGTCCGGGATAATGCCAGTGATATCCATATAGAATCGTACAAGGACCGGGTCAAGATCAGAAAACGGGTGGACGGCATCCTCTACGACATGTATTCGCCGCCCAAGCATGTGCAGTCCAAATTGATCTCCCGTATCAAGATCATGGCCAAAATGGATATTGCCGAGAAAAGACTGCCGCAGGACGGACGTATCGAGATAAGGATTGCCGATAAGAATATTGACCTGCGTGTGTCAACCCTGCCGACGGCTTTTGGCGAGCGGGTGGTCATGCGTCTGCTGGACAAGTCTTCTGTTTTGTTATCACTGGAGAGTCTGGGGATGACAAAAACCGATTTGGCCCGTTTCCAGCAGCTGATCAAGGCTCCCTACGGAATCATTCTGGTCACCGGCCCCACGGGCAGCGGTAAGACAACGACTCTTTATTCGGCGCTTTCCATTCTTAATCAGCCCGGCATCAATATTATTACAGTTGAAGATCCCATCGAGTACCAGATAAACGGTATCAGCCAGATGCAGGTTAACAGCAAAATCGGACTGACCTTTGCAAGCGGCCTGCGCACCATTGTCCGCCAGGATCCGGATATTATTCTTGTCGGTGAGATTCGTGACCTGGAGACCGCCGAGATAGCCATTCAGTCCGCCTTGACCGGCCATCTTGTTTTTTCGACCCTGCATACCAATGATTCCGCCTCCGCCGTAACCCGGTTGATAGACATGGGACTGGAGCCGTTTCTGGTTTCCTCCTCTGTTAACGCTATCCTTGCCCAGCGGCTGGTGCGCAAGATCTGCCCCCATTGCCGGGATTCCTATAAGCCCGATCAGGAATATCTGGCCAGGGTAGGTCTTTCCCCTGTTAAGTTCGGCGACCGGGTGCTGTATCACGGACATGGTTGCCCGGAATGCATGGGGACGGGATACAAGGGACGGATTGCCCTGTTTGAATTGATGGTGTTAAACGATACCTTGAAAAGTCTGATCCTGACGACCTCTGATGCCGGTCAGCTCAAAAGGCAGGCCATTGCCTCCCTGGCCACCGGCATGCGCACTCTGCGCCAGGATGGTCTGCGCAAGGTGCTGGCCGGGTTGACGACTCTGGAAGAGGTTTTCCGGGTTACCTGATTAACTGGTTCATCTCAAAGATCGGCAGGAGGATGGAGATGACGAT
>JALSNT010000433.1 GCA_026986885.1 Desulfobulbaceae bacterium | reverse complement strand
TGATCTCAAGGTAAACAAGCCTCTTACCTATAAAGGGATAACCTTCTATCAATCTTCATATCAGCCTTATTCAGACTTTTTATCGGAACTGGTTAATCGGAAAACAGGCGAAAAAAGGGTCCGGATAATATCCGGCGGCAGGCAGATTAAATCCAGGATGAAAGATATATCCTATGGTGTCATTAACCAGCAAGTGCGCGGAGAAGTTATCCAGCGCATAAAAATATGGTTTACCGATCATCAGGCCGATCCAACTACCTTCTGGATCGACAACGGCCGCAAGGCAATAATCAAAAGGCCGTCGGGTCAGTATGAACTCACTGTCAAACAACTCTACGCAACAGGCCTGCAGGTCACAAAAGACCCGGGTGTCTGGTTTGTCTATATTGGTTGCGGCATGATGCTTTTCGGGCTTTTTGTCGCCTTTTTCATGTCCCATCGAAAGATCTATGCCTTTGTTCGCAAAGAGAACGGGCAGAGTACGCTTATTTTCGCTGGCAGTGCCCATAAGAATAAGGTAGGCTTTGAAAAAGTTTTTTCCAGACTTGTTGATGAATTGCAACAACAGGCGGGCTGACACACCTGTTGGCAGGAATCAATCGAGATCAATAGAACCACATGGATTAAAGGATGAACAGCTCACAGCTTTTCGGCATCACAACGCTTTGTTACCTGCTTTCTGCAATTTTTTACGTTGCCCTGCTGGTTTTCAAAAATAAGAAAACAGGCCTGATCGGCCTGATATTTGCCATTATCGGGGTTATTGTCCAGACCGGGGCCATCGGCCTGCGCTGGTATGAATCATATCAACTGGGGATCGGCCATGCACCGCTGACCAACATGTATGAATCCCTGATATTTTTTGCCTGGTGTACGACCATGTTTTACATCTTCATGGAATTCAAATTCAAGGCCCGGGTGGCGGGCGCTTTTGTCATGCCCTTTGCGGTGGCGGCCATGGCCTATGCCTCCTTTGCCAAACGAATCAGCCAGCAGATCAGCCCATTGGTCCCGGCTCTGCAATCAAACTGGCTTCTGGCCCATGTTATTACCTGTTTTATCGGCTATGGCGCCTTTGCCGTTGCCGGTGGTCTTGGTCTGATGTATCTGCTGAAAAAAGCAGGGATGAAAAAGGGAAATAATCATGATTCCTTCACCGGTTCCCTGCCCGAGCTGAAAGTCATCGACGACCTGACCCATAAAACCATTATTTTCGGCTTCATGTGGCTGTCCGCAGGCATTATCACCGGCGCGGTATGGGCCAACGAGGCCTGGGGTACATACTGGAGCTGGGACCCGAAGGAAACCTGGTCGATCATCACCTGGTTTGTCTATGCCTTGACCCTGCATGCGCGTTTTACCCGCGGCTGGAACGGCAGCCGTATCGCCTGGCTGGCCATTATAGGCTTCATTTCCGTCTTTTTTACCTATTTCGGAGTTAACTTCCTGCTTTCCGGCCTGCACAGCTATGGTGCCAGTTAATCCGCTGACAAGGCATAAAGACTGTAATAAAAAAAGGGCGCCCTGACGGGCGCCCTTTTTTTATTTTTACCCTGAATTTAGCGTGTTATTACTCCGAACTAAAACCCTGCTCTCCGACATGCATGCGGGAGATATCACCTATCCGAAGAACCAGCTCCCGCAGCACGGTCAACAGGTTTAAACGATTAATCCGTTGGCGTTCATCGTCGGCCATAACCATGACTTCATCAAAGAAACGGTCCACCGGCTCTTTCATCTGCAGCAGCACTGCCAGTGCCTCATCATATTGCTGGTTATCAATAAGAGGCGACGCTTCATGGTAAACGTCCTGGACTACGCGATAAAGATTCTTTTCAGCATCTTCACAGAGGATATCTTCCCGGACCTCCATCGTTGTGTTTTTCCTGGTAATGTTTCTGATTCTCTTAAATGATCCGGAAAGAACGACAAAGGCAGCACGACTGCGAATATCCTTCAACGCCTGAATGCGCAGCAGACAGTCACGCAGATCATCAAACCCGGCGGCAGTGGCTGCCTCGACAACATCCTGATCATAACCGGTGGTCTGTAATTCATTTTCAAAACGTAACCGAATAAAACCAAGAACTTCATCAACCACCTCCTCTCCGGCCGCAACCACTCCTTCATAACCGGCCAGTGCCCTGGCAAGCATTTGCCGCAGGGACAGAGACAGATCAAAGCCGCGAATGAGAGAAATCAAGCCGATGGCCTGCCTGCGCAGGCCAAAAGAATCCTTGTTGCCGGTTGGTTTCTCACCTATGGCAAAACAACCGACCAGGGTATCCAGCCGGTCAGCGATACC
>JALSNT010000432.1 GCA_026986885.1 Desulfobulbaceae bacterium | reverse complement strand
CGTTATGCTCAAACTTTTTATGATCGGGTTTGGGCGGTTTAATTTCCTCCATACGTTGCTTCACCCAGATAAGCACCTTGTCAATTTCAGCAGCAAATTCAGCCAGCGCCCTGCCTCGATGACTGACCCCGGCCTTCTCTTCCATTGATATCTTTGCAAAAGTCTTGCCCAGTTCCGGATAAAAAAAGACCGGATCATAACCAAAACCTGATTCTCCCCGGCGCTCTTTTGTAATTTCTCCATCACACCGACCTTCCCAGGTCAACGCCGGGCCCCCGGGTGTGGCCAGGGAGAGAACGCATGCAAAATGCGCTTTTCTGTCATCCCTGCCCTCCATCTCCTGCAGCAGCTTGTCGCAATTCTCCCAATCCGTTGCCTCCTCACCCGCATAGCGGGCGGAATACACCCCTGGTTTACCGTCCAGGGCGTTAACGACCAGGCCCGAATCATCGGCCAGACACGGCAACCCCAGCACCTTGGCATAATGCAATGCCTTTTTATAGGCATTATCATCAAAGGTCTCACCATCCTCAACGACCTCCGGCAGCGGGCCATAATCCTGCAAACACTTAATCCGCACCGAAGTATCCTTTAATATATTCTGAAATTCCTTTACCTTATTTTTGTTGTTGGTTGCTAAAACAATTATGTTATACATGCTTACCTCTTGGATATTAACAAATGAAGCAATACTGATTTATTCACATCTCCGGCCGGCCGGCACCATCTTTTTGTCGTGCCCGCCGCAGTCGTTTACGTAATTTTTTATCGTACCGCTCCTGTTCACTGTAGATACAGCCGCAATAAGGTTGCCGATACAGATCCATGGCGATCGCCTCGTCAATTCCCTGCTGCCAGCCTTCCCGAAAGTCACGATATAAAAATTCCAGGCCGTATTTTTCGGCAAGCAGGCCGCATTTTTCCTTAAGCAGGGCATGATTCTGGTACCTGGAATAGAGCAGAGTGGTTGTAAAGCCGTCCATCCCCATTGCCAGTGCTTTTGCCGCTGTCCGCTCAAGACGGAGATCGTAGCAGATAGAGCAGCGCCGGTCCTCATTATGGACGACCTGGCGCAGGTATTCGGTTAATCCGTAATTACGATCAATCTCCACTGCCAATTTTTTTTTATCCGCCAGAGTGACAAGGCCGCCGATACGCCGCTTAAATTCCCTGTAGGGGTGGATATTGGGGTTATAGAAATAGCCGGTCACATCTATGTCGTCATCCCGCAGCACCTGCAGGGGATAGACCGCGCAGGGGCCGCAACAGACATGGAGTAATATTTTCATTTTTTCACTTTATACTGCCTGGGATCAATTCCGTATCCATGAATCTTGTAATTTATAATGCGTAAACTGGTATCCAGATATTTGGCGGCTCTGGTTTGATTACCTCGGGTATGCTTCAGGGCATCGATGATCATATCCCGTTCAAAATTCTCCACCGCCACCGCCAGCGACAGGTGACCTCCCGACTTGATGGAATCCGTACTCTGCAGGGTCGGCGGCAGATGAACCGCGCCGATGGAATCGGAATCACAGATCAAAACTGCCCGTTCCATGCAGTTTTGCAGTTCGCGCACATTACCGGGCCAGTGATACTGGGTCAGCAGATCAATGGCCGAGGTGGAAATACGCCGAATCTGTTTGTTATTCTCCTCACAATATTTTTCAAGGAAATATTCGGCTAACAGCAGAATATCCGTTCTCCGCTCCCTGAGCGGAGGCAGATAAACCGGAAACACATTAAGCCGATAATACAGATCCTCCCTGAAATGCATTTCACTGACAGCGGTTTCCAGGTCCCGGTTGGTTGCCGCAACCAACCGGATGTCAGCTTTGATAATTTCCGTACCTCCTAACCGTTGAAAGGTCCTCTCCTGAATGACATTGAGCAGTTTTATCTGCACGGACGGACTGATTTCCCCTATCTCATCAAGAAACAGGGTGCCGCCCTTTGCCTGTTCAAAGCGACCTCTCTTCCTATCATGTGCGCCGGTAAATGATCCTTTCTCATGACCAAACAACTCGCTTTCCAGAAGGGTTTCCGGTAAAGCTGAGCAATTCACTACAATAAACGGACCGCGGGCTCGATGCGATTTATAATGCAGGGCCTTGGCCACCAGGGTCTTGCCGGTCCCCGATTCTCCGCGCAGGAGAACCGTCGCATTGGAATCCGCTACCCGATGTATCATTTCATAGACTTCCTGCATGCGGGATGAGGTGCCGATGATATCCCTGATCCTGTTTTTAGAACTCAATTCCCGGCGCAATTGTGAATTTTCCCGGCGCAGTGCTTCCTGTTCCTCG
>JALSNT010000431.1 GCA_026986885.1 Desulfobulbaceae bacterium | reverse complement strand
ATTTGGCTGTTGGTCTTTTGAGCCTTTAAGGCCGCCAGCTCCACGTTGGTTTTCATGTCGTTGCTGTATTTTTTTCGCTTCATTTTCTCCCCCTGGACAGGTTGATTTCTGCGCTTAGCATACTGTCTCATTTATGGGGTCCACTATAACATCTTTCTGACCGTATAAAAATATTTTTAGGGTAAAAGGGTGACAGAGCAAACGGAACCGTTGGGATATTTTTTTTGGCAGAGTGTTTTTTTTAATATCATATTGCCCGGGAGGATAACATGGCTCCAGTCCATTTCAGGTCACTTTGGATTTCTGATCTTCATCTTGGAACCCGGAGTTTACAGAGTGGCAAGCTACTTGATTTTTTAACCAACACCGAATCTGAATATCTCTACCTGGTCGGCGATATTCTGGACCTGCAGCAGGCAGGGAGAAGCTGGCACTGGCCGAAAATAAACGATTGTATCGTCCAGGCGGTTTTTGACAAGGCAGCCAATGGTACCAGGGTTTTTTATGTGCCGGGCAACCATGACCAGCTGCTGCGCAATTTCGATGGGACCGTGGTTAAAAATATTGAGATAACCAACCGGATTGTCCATGAAACCGCAAATGGGCAACGTTATCTGGTTCTGCATGGCGACAAATTTGACTGTGTTATTCAGAACAGTCCCTGGCTGGCAACCATCGGTTCCATTTCCTATGATTTTCTCCTGATCGTCAATCGCTGGATCAATAATCTTCGTAAGCTCCTCGGACTTGAATACCGCTCTATTTCAGCCTGGCTCAAACATCAGACCAAAGTGGTGGTCAACTATATAGGTAAATTTGAAGAAGTTGTTGTCCGGGAGGTTGAAGAAAACGGGGTCGATGGACTCATCTGCGGTCATATTCATCAGGCTGCGGTGAAAAATATCGGCAATATTCTGTACACCAATTCCGGAGACTGGGTGGAAAGCTGTACTGCCCTGGCGGAAAATCATGACGGTACCCTCGGAGTGATCGAGTGGGCAACCCCGCAGCAGATGGGAGAGACCCTGGCATATGGCGAAAATAAGGATCTGTATCGTAACCGATGCCTGGCATCCACAAATTAACGGGGTCGTTACCACCCTCAGCCGGACTGCAGCAACTTTGGAAGCCTGGGGGCACGGGGTTAAACTGATTACGCCGGCGCAGTTTCGTACCGTTGCCTGTCCAACTTACCCTGATATTAAGCTGTCTCTGCTTCTACCCGGCACCATCAGGAAGATTCTTGCCGATTTTGCCCCCAATGCCGTTCATATAGCCACGGAGGGTCCTTTGGGCTGGGCCGCCCGGTCGGCATGTGGAAAACTCGGCCTGCGTTTTACCACTTCTTATCATACCCGTTTCCCGGAATATGTCCGGCTCCGCTGGCCGGTGCCCTTGTCCGTCAGTTACCTGGTGGTAAAGTGTTTTCACGGCAGAGCTACTCGTACCATGGTCGCTCCTACGCTTATTGATGAGTTGCGCAGGCGTGGTTTCAATAACCTGGCGCCCTGGTCGCGGGGCGTGGACACCGAGCTGTTTAAACCACGGGACAAGGATTATCTCCATCTTGCCCATCCCATTTTTCTTTATGCCGGCAGGGTGGCGGTGGAAAAAAACCTGCCCGCCTTTCTTAATCTTACCCTGCCGGGCTCAAAGGTTGTGGTCGGGGATGGACCAGCGCTTGCCCATCTGAAAAGACGTTACCCCGAGGTCCTTTTTACCGGCGCCAAAAGGGGCGTGGAGCTTGCGCGTCACATGGCATCCGCTGATGTGTTTGTATTTCCCAGCCTGACCGATACCTTCGGCGTGGTTCTGCTTGAGGCCATGGCCTGCGGGGTGCCGGTTGCCGCCTATCCTGTGACCGGGCCGCGTTATATTGTGAAAAACGGCATCAACGGTTATTTGGATACGGATCTCGGGCGTGCCGCCATACAGGCTCTTGAGCTGACGGGTCTGCAGAGTCGTCTTTTTGCCAGGGATTTTACCTGGGAATCCTGCAGTAAACAGTTTTTCGGTAATCTTGTGTTGCAGGCAGTTGTGGATCCTGTATCCCATGGAGATCAGCAGCAGGAGGTGGAAAGGGGTAATACAACAGTCTGAGTAGTTATTGTTTTCTGTTGCTGATCAGACTGATATCTTCTTACAACTTAGCTACGCCGTTGCCTAAGAATTTTTATGGAGTATTAGGTTGGTCAATATTTATGGTTGGAGTACGAAAAAAGCCGCACTGTGCAACAGCGCGGCTTTTTCTGTTTCATCTGAAGAATGGATTATTTAACTGCCATAAGATTATCAATGTGATCAATTACC
>JALSNT010000430.1 GCA_026986885.1 Desulfobulbaceae bacterium | reverse complement strand
CGATCGTTGCCCGGCCGGTACCTGAAAAAAGCACGATCAATGAGATTCTGGATACGGTTGATCAGCGGGTTTAAGATCAGGGCGATGACAAGGAGAAAGAACAAAAAAAGTTCTTCGGAAATTGTCTGTCTGCCGAAACACCATCGTTTCATCAAGGCTAACAGCAGGGTATAGCAAAGGGTGAGCCCGGTTATGGTGATGAAGTAGGCCAGGGTCCGGCTGATGAGTCGGTCGACGCCTAAAAGTCGGTAGCGAAGCAGGGCCACCAGGTAGGCCGCCGGCAGAATGACGGCGCAAAGAAGGACGATACGAAAGGAGATCAGGGGGCGGTCGTAGAGAAGATTTGGCAGCAGGTAGAAAAAGAAATAGGGGGCAAAGGTGAGCCAGTAGGCGGCCAGGGTCAGTTTGACCTGGTTTTTGGCAAAGGGAGATTTGATATGGCGAAGATCAATACAGTGTTTGCTAAACGAGCCAAGGATTATCAGGGGCAGGGCGAGATTGCGAAATCGCTGCAGGTCGCTGAAAAAATCAATGGTTATGCCCGCACTGTAGAGAGTTGGAATCAGGGCTGACAGCGGCGGCGCGCCATAGAGCAGGATGACGAGCCATGGTCGTTGCCGACACAGGTCTCTTTCTGCGGGAAATCTGCAGGTAAAGTGGGCAAAACCGGCAAAGGCCAGCCAGTTGGCCAGGGTGATGCCCAAAAAACTGAGTGAAATGACGGCCGGCTGCAGCAGCCCGAAATGGGAGGGCAGGGTGGTGGCAATGGTGGTTGCAAACCAGCAGGTCATGAAAAAAAAGAGACCGGCCGGTTCCCTGGCCGGTGCATACAACAGGGCCGGTACCCCCAGAAAAAGGAACAGGGTGATGAGCAGAAGATGCGGCCAGGCGATGGAAAGGTAACGCGGTAGGCTGATCGGCATAAAGCGCGGTGTAACAGTGAATGTCCGCTTGCCGCGTTGTATGGTGATGGATGTTATCGGTTGTTTCTGGAAGAGGGGGCGCAGGAACAGGTGGCCTAATATTTCTCCGTAGGGTTCATTGTTTATCGCCTGGATCAAGTCGCCGGCCAGGACCTGGTTGGGCAGGTTGAAGACAGTGGCAACGTGCAATCCGTGCTGGGTTTTATCTACTCTGAATCCAGGTGTCTCATAGTTGAAGGCGGCCCAGGTAAAAATCGCCGTCATCAGCAGGGGGATGATGAGAAGCGGCAGCAGGTATCTCCGGTCATGCCGGGAAAGGACTGGCAGGCGGGCGGAAAAATCCGGTCTGGTTGGGGGAGATAGGCTTTCCTGAACATTCATGGGAAAATGATAGCATTCCGGAGGTTTTTTGGCAATTTGTCATCGGGTGACTATTTAATTTATCTCAGCTGAAATCAGGGATACCATCGCTTTTTCGGGAGATCTGCATTGACATGAATTAAGGGGAAGTCATGCAGCAGGCAAGCTGTTGTTTCTGGTTGAGCGATGGTATCCCTTTTTCCCGAACAATGCCGGGTTGACAAAAAACGGTGCGTGGTTGGAGGTGAATATCGGCGGGTCGCGCTGGATGATCGGGCTGATTGCCGGATGTTTTTTAAATGTGCGCTCCAGAAAGAGGCGGATTGATTTTCGGTCCCAGCCGCGCGGGTGGACAAAGTCCCGGTACAGGCCCAGGTCTCCATTGTCAAAGGGTCGGGTAACGAGTTGGGCTGTTTCCATGCCGGCGGTCGGCATGTTGAAAATTGCCAGATTAAGGAAGGTAATTTCCCGGGCGTGCCGGATGGTGAATGCCATGGTTCTTTCCGCTTCTGTTCTGGATTCCGTCGGGGTGCCGAACAGCAGGTAAACATAGGTGGCAATACCTGCCGAGTGCAGGGCGGCAAGTACCTTGTCGACAAGTTTCAGGTCGATACCCTTGTCCATGGCATCCAATACCCCCTGGTCGCCGGATTCCAGCCCTAATTTGAGCATCAGGCAGCCGGATTGTCGCAGGCGGCGGCAAAATTCGGGATCGGCCAACTGGTGGTCGGCGCGGGCAAATCCATACCAGGGCGTTGCCGGCGGTTTTTTGATCAGGGCTGACATCAGGGCCGGGCTTACGGCATTGTCGAGAAAGTGAATAAGGGTTGGCCTGGTTGTTAGGCAGAGGTGGGAGAGTTCTCTGGTAACCCGTTCAGGTGGAAGAACTGTATAGGGATTCTCCTCGGCCGGTTCCGGGCAGAAGGAACATTTGTTCCAGTAGCAGCCGGAAGAGGCGGCATAGGGCAGGATAAAACCGGGCGCCAGGTAGGGCAGATCAACCAGGTCGCTGTAATCTGGCGCAGGGG
>JALSNT010000429.1 GCA_026986885.1 Desulfobulbaceae bacterium | reverse complement strand
GAAATGGATAAGGCCGTTGATCTGTTGCGGCAGAAAGGTCTTGCCGTTGCTGCCAAGCGTGCTGATCGTGTTACCAGTGAAGGCGTGGTAGAGTGTTACATTCATGCCGGTGGCAAGTTAGGAGTAATGGTTGAAGTCGGCTGTGAAACTGATTTTGTCGCTAAAACTGATGATTTTAAGGCCTTTGCCCGCGACATTGCCATGCATGTGGCAGCCGTCAGTCCTGTGGCGGTTTCCCGAGATCAAGTACCGGCCGATCTTGTAGATCGTGAAAAAGCTATTTATGTGAAACAGGCGCAGGAGTCCGGAAAGCCCGATAATATTATTGAGAAAATAGTGACAGGTAAACTGGAAAAATTTGTTTCAGAAATTTGCCTGCTGGAGCAGAAATTCGTTAAAAATCCAGACCTTACTGTCCAGGATCTTCTTAATGAACTGGTTGCCAAGATGGGAGAAAATATTTCCATTAAACGTTTTGCCCGTTTTCAGGTTGGTGGTTGATAGTTCCTATTAAAGAATTATTACCGGCCACAGGCGATTTTCGGTATATTGGATAACGTCAATGGTTCAGGAGGGAGAATGAAGTACAGACGCATTCTGTTAAAGATTAGCGGTGAGGCCCTCATGGGAGAGGGTTCGTACGGTATCAGTCCCGAGATGATTCATTTTGTTGCCGCCGAAATAAAGGCCGTTCAGGAACGCGGTGTCCAACTGGCGCTGGTTATCGGTGCCGGCAACATCTTTCGTGGTGTTGCCGGCGCTGCCGACGGTATGGATCGCGGTTCTGCCGATAATATGGGAATGTTGGCGACGGTGATAAATTCTCTGGCCATGCAGGATGGTTTACGAAAGGTCGGGGTCCGGACATCGGTCATGTCGGCGATTACCATGCGCAATGTCTGCGACCCCTATGTCCGTTCTCAGGCTGTAAACTATATCGAGGACGGGCGGGTGGTTATTTTTGCAGCAGGTACCGGTAATCCGTTTTTTACCACCGATACGGCCGGTGTGTTGCGAGCGCTTGAAATTCAGGCGGACGTCCTGATGAAGGCCACAAGGGTTGACGGTGTCTATGACCGTGATCCGGAAAAAGACAGGGCGGCAGTCAGATTTACCCATCTGGATTATACCCGGGTTCTGCAGGATGATTTGCGCGTAATGGATGCAGCAGGTATCTCTCTGGCCCGCGATAACGATTTACCTATTCTGGTCTTCAATATGAAAGAGACCGGCAATATACACAGAGCTGTTGCCGGAGAGGATATAGGCACACTGATTACCTGCTGAGTCGGACTTTGCGTCCGACATATACTATCCCGTCGTTTTATCATTGAGGCAACACTTTTTGTTTCCGGAGTTGCCCAGGTCGTAAGGAGGGTCTTATGTCAAGTGAAGTGATTGATGAACTGCAAGAGAAAATGGAAGGGAGTGTGGAGGCGTACAAACGTGAATTGACCAAGATTCGTACAGGTCGAGCTTCATTGGCCCTGCTTGACGGGATCAAAGTGGATGCCTATGGTTCTGCGCTGCCGCTTGATCAGGTGGGAACGCTGACCATTCCGGAATCAAGTATGATTGCCATTAAACCATGGGATCCGCAAATGATTGCTCCCATTGAAAAGGCTATTTTAGCCTCTGATTTAGGCCTGACACCAGCCAATGACGGAAACGTGATCCGTTTGACAATTCCGCCTCTTACAGAGGAACGACGAAAGGAGCTGGTTAAAAAGGTGAAAAAGACCGGTGAGGAATTCAAGGTTGCTATTCGTAACCTGCGGCGCGAGGCCAACGATATCCTGAAAAAACAGAAAAAAGAGAAGAGTATCTCTGAGGACGATATGTTTCGCCTGCAGGAAGAGGCCCAGAAGTCCACGGATAAATATATCAAACAGATCGACGAAATTGCCGCCGGGAAAGAAGCTGAGGTTATGGAGGTATAAGGCAGGGAACAGGTTGTTGATGACGAAAGAAAACGTATGGATTGTTCCAGGCTGTGATGGACCGGGCAACAGGTATTTTTTCATCATTTCCGGCGCAGAATGATTTTGTCGCCTCTTCCTTTCCTGTTGTTACAGGGTATGCAAAAGACCTCCGAATTTGATATCCGTTTGATTCCATCGCATATCGCCATTATTATGGATGGCAACGGTCGCTGGGCGGAAGAGAGACACAAACCTCGTCTTGCCGGTCATCGTGCAGGTGTTGAATCCGTTCGTTCGGTTGTTGAGACCGCTCGTGAGATAGGCGTTCGTCATCTGACGTTATATGCCTTTTCCACGGAAAACTGGCAGCGGCCGCAAACCGAGGTAAAGGG
>JALSNT010000428.1 GCA_026986885.1 Desulfobulbaceae bacterium | reverse complement strand
CTGCCGACGCCGCCGGTGGCCCCGGTAACAAGAACAGGACCATCATCCTGCTGCAGACCCAAAGCAATGAGACGCCGGATACACTGGGCGGCGGTAAAACCGGCGGTACCGATCTGCATAACCTCCAGGGGCGTCAGACCATCTGGAAGTTTCATGACCCAGTCGGCCGGTACGGAAATATATTGACCAAAGCCGCCGGCGGTATTCATCCCCAGATCATATCCCATGCATACGACCTGGTCTCCGATCTGAAATTTTTCGGAAGAAGATGAATAAATCCGGCCAACGGCGTCAACTCCCGGAGTATGTGGATATCGCCTGGTAACACCGCGATTTCCGTCGGCGGACAAGGCGTCTTTATAATTCAACGAAGAATAACTCACCCGGATGATGACTTCGCCGGACGGTAAATCCTCAAGGGTACGGGACTGTATCCGCCGGTGGACATTCCCGTCTTCGTCTATATCCACAACCAGGGCTGAAAAATTTTTCATAATATCTTTGCACCGGGATCAGTTGATCGGCTGTAAACGTCCACCAGCACCCCATCTTCGTCCGATCAGGCCTCCTCACATAGCGGGCTATAGACTCGTCGGCCTGCTTGAACGAATATGGGGCACTGGTAAACGTTTACATTATGCAGGTAATGCGGGCGAAACAGTATCTGGCTGAACGGTTACGATCGGCTGTATGCTGCCACCAAGAATTGCATGTATTTTTCCCCTGTTATCTTTAAGTGCATATCGACCGTCGGCCAGCAATCCGCAACCAATACCGACAACACTTTGCTGCTCAGTCTCCCAGCGAAGAGGCTGTCCCTTAAAATAATCACGCTGCCGCCAGAGCGCCAGCAGTTTCTTTTGGTCCAGAACAAGTATCCGTACATGATCAATGATCTCCCTGACCACAATATACAGAAGTTGCTCAAGGTCATGGTTCCTGCCCGTTAATTCCTGAATGGAAGTTACCAGTTCCCGCACCTCGGGCGGGAAGTCACCGGGTAGTGAATTAATATTCAAACCGACACCAATAATAACAGTTGTTAGATGATTTCCGCCGACAGGCAAAGTCTCCGTTAATATCCCTCCCAGTTTACGATGGCGACAATAGAGGTCGTTTGGCCATTTCAAACCACTGGTCAGACCGCACTGTTGTTTTAGGGCAAGAGAACAGGCGACTCCGGCGGCCAGGGTCACCAGAGAGAGATGTTCCGCTTTCAGCTTGGGCCGCAATATAAGAGAAAAATACAGCCCTCCGGGAGGAGAGGAAAAAACTCTTCCATGCTGTCCCCGACCGGCCGTCTGGCAGCGTGCCCATACCACTGTTTCTTCTGCTCTTTCTTCAGCGGCCAGTTCCAGGGCCCGACTGTTTGTGGAGGCAAGAGAATTGTATGCAATGATCTTCATGAAAAAAAAAAGCAGAAGCCTCTCGGCCTCTGCTTGCTGTCATACTGCAATTTTCCAACAAAATCAGTTAACGCCTTCACTCCCCTCCTCATCCTTGATACGGTCAGGTCGGGCATACATGGTTGTTGATCCGGATGACCAGAACATCAACTCACCTTTCTCCACCAGTTTATTGGCGATCTTCTTAATCTGCCGCGGCTTCATATCCGGCGCGCACTTGTAAAAATCCTTGATGTACAACTGGGGTTTTGGTGACTTTTTTGCCTTTTCAATTATTGCAGCTTCTACTTCTTCGACGCTCATTGCCATGGCGGTACCTCATCGGCAGAGATAAATAATGAATCCGACCCCGCGAATTCGGGGTCGGATCTTTTCACGGTTTCCCTATTTGGTATACGCATCCGTATGGGAAGTATACTTGAAGGCTGCAGTCGTTTTCCAGGTATCATAGGCGAGACGATAGTCATCAATGGATTTTTCGGTAAACGGAATATCGCATTTCTCGAAAAACTTCTCCCAGCCGATACGCTCGGCCCACTCACCAATGCGCTCATATTTTTGCGCATCCCTGGCATAGACCTCAACAATGCGGCGAACAACCTCCGTCACCTCCGGCCAGCGCGGCGGATTATTGGGGAGGAAAGGAACCACCAGTTTGGAAAACTTGGGTGCGGACTTGGCGTTTGAAACCTTACCGCCAACCAGAATGGCCATACCATCGCCCTCCGGATCAGCCAACGGCATGGCCGGACACATGGTATAACAGTTACCGCAGAACATACAGCGGTCGGCATTGACCTTAACGGATTTAACCTCTTCACCCTCGCTGTTGGTCGCCTTGGCGGGCTTGATGGCACCCAGCGGACAGGCGGCAATAGCCAGCGGCAACTCACAGACGCCGGTGATACGATCATTATCAATCATCGGTGGCTTCCGATGCACACCGAGAAGAGCAATATCCGAGGCATGCACGGCTCCGCACATATTCAGACAGCAGGCCAGGGCAATACGAACCTGGGCGGGCAGCTTCATGGAACCGAAGTATTCAAACAGATTATCCATGACGGCCTTGACCGGACCGGAAGCGTCGGTTGCCGGAGTATGACAATGCACCCACCCCTGGGTATGGACAATATTCGTTACACAGGCCCCGGTTCCACCGATGGGAAACTTTTTTCCGCGACCTTTAAGGTCGGCAATCAGGGCATCACATTTCTCTTTGGTATCAACCATAAACTCGGCATTATTCCTGGTAGTAAACCGCAGAAAGCCACCGCAATGGGTATCGGCGATATCACACATTTCCCGGACATGCTCAATGGAAATCAACCGGGGGGATCCGACACGAACGGTGTAACATTCGGCTCCACCTTCAGCTACATGCAACAGTACTCCCGGCTCAAGAATTTCGTGATACAGCCATTTACCTTTATTGTCGGTAATGACCGGCGGCATCATGGTATCATACTTGTGCGGCCCAAGGTCGGTGATACGTCCTTCCATTGGATTTTTTGGATCGTAACCCATAATATATTCTCCTTATACTTTATACATTCTTGATATTGGTTTCTCGAAGATCAGGCAGCGTGGCGTTTACGGAATTCAACGATATCCCGTTCAAAACCGCCTGGTACTTCTTCTTCCTTCCAGAAAACATAGGGATTGGAACGGGGTTCTTTGATATGTTGCGGAATAGGCTCCACTTCCATAACGCTGAGGAATGTCGGTAACCCTACACGCTGCATGGTTTCACCAACCCGTTCGCGGTTTTTACCAACTTCCATCCACCAGTCCCAGATCCTCTCGATTAAATCAATTATGTTCTCATATTCATTATCTTTAGAAACCTCAATAAAGGGAATAACCATGGTGGCAAACTGGGCGCCGTCAAGAATCGGCGCCTTGGCACCGATACAGATAGTTGCGCCTTTTTCCTTGCCGGGACGCAGAGCACGAGGCATGACATTTATGCAATGCATACAGCGGTTGCACTCGCTGTTGTCAATTTTCAGTTCATCGCCTTCCATCCACATACACCGGGTGGGGCAGAGATCGATCACCTCTTTTTTGATACTGAATGGACCCCAGTCCCGACCGGAATGGGCCCCACCGTTGGCAGGATAATTGCCGGCCACATACTCTTTAACGGCTGCCTGATCAATCTGAATGTCGTCTTTCCAAGTACCGATAACGGCAAAGTCGGAACGGGCGATGGCGGCTACGCAGTCATTGGCACAGCCGGAAAATTTGAACTTGAACTTATAGGGAAACGCCGGACGATGAATCTCATCCTGATAATGCATGGTCAATGCATAGCATATATCCTGGGTATCGTAGCAGGACCACTCACAACGGGATTCTCCGAGACAGCAGGAAGGGGTACGCAGGTTGGAACCGGAACCACCGAGATCCTGTCCCAGGTCATGGGTCAGGTCCCAGAACAGCGGCTCAAGATTCTCGGTACGGGTTCCTAACAGAATCATATCGCCGGTGGAGCCGTGCATATTGGTCATACCCGAACCGTATTTATCCCACAAATCCATCAGGGCACGCAGGTTCTCCGTCGAATAATACAAGCCGGCAGGCTGGTTGACACGAACAGTATGGAAATGCTCAACCCCCGGAAACCGGTCAGGGACATCAGAATAACGACCAACGATACCGCCGCCATATCCAAAAACACCGACAATACCACCGTGCTTCCAGTGAGTAATCTTATCTTCGTATGAAAGTTCGAGCTGACCCAGAATATCCCAGCATTCCGGATGGGTTTCCGCCTGCCGCTTCATGTCGGTGACGAAACTCGGCCACGGACCTTTTTCCAGCTCATCCAACATCGGCGTATCATGCTTTGCCATCAGTGTTCCTCCTCGTTCATTTTGTTATAAAAAACTTTTGCCAAAACAACAAATTCTATTGATAACAAGACATTAACCAGTTAGGGAAAATGCCACATTGAATGACCATTCAGTGTGCCATGTTGAATAGCTATTCAGAATAGAGAAGATACCCGGATCCCCTGATTATGTCAATATAAAAGCTTATTTCCACGACGCGACTGAACAGGAAAATTTACCGATCGACTGCCGGTTATTTTGCTATATTTGCAAGCTGGAGAATTGATTTTTCCGGGGAATTTTCGTCCAGCCGCCCGTCACCTTCAGTCCCTGATATTTCAGCTAACAATCGGTTGGCCAGTATTTTGCCTAATTGCACGCCCTCCTGATCAAAAGAATTAATATTCCAGCATAACCCCTGAAAGACTATCCGATGTTCATACAAGGCCAATAACACACCCATGGTATGGGGGGTCAGGCGGTCGGCCAGCAGGATCGAGTTAGGTCGATTACCCGCAAATCTTTTATTCGGGTTTTCATCATCTTTACCCCGGGCCAGGGCAAGAGACTGGGCCAGCATGTTGGCCACCAGTTTCTGCTGGCTTGTTGTTCCCCGCACCACCAGATCACGCCCATGCTGACAGCGGCGAAAACCGATAAACTCAGCCGGTACAATTTCCGTGCCCTGGTGGAGCAGCTGATAAAAGGCATGCTGGCCATTGGTACCCGGCTCTCCCCAGACAACAGGTCCGGTCAGCCAGCGGACCGGAGCGCCCAGCCGGGTGACGGATTTACCGTTACTCTCCATGTCACATTGCTGCAGATGGGCGGGAAAACGCAGTAAGGCCTGACTATAGGGCAGGACGGCAAGGGTCGGCAGGCCAAGAAAATTATGATTCCATATACCGATCATTGCCATTAACAGCGGCATATTACGGCGAATGTCCCTTTCTTCGGCGGCCCGGTCCATGGCATGGGCACCGGCAAGCAGCTCCACCGCCGCTTCATAGCCTAACAGAAAGGCCAGGGTAACCATGCCTACCATGGAGGTCGCCGAATACCTGCCGCCGATATAGTCATACATATGGAAGGTGGCCAGATATCTTGTCGGATCATCCATGGGACTGCCCTGGCCGGTGACGGCGAGAATATGGCGGGCCGGATCCAATCCTGCTCTTTCATAGGCCGCACGGACAAGCCGTTCATTGGTCACGGTTTCCAAAGTGGTACCACTTTTTGAAACCACGTTGATCAGGGTTCGGGACAGGTCAACATCGGCAAGAACCGCAGCCGCATCGTCCGGGTCGACATTACTGATAAAACGAACCCGATGCCCTGGTCGGCCATAGGCGGCAAGGGCCAGGCACAGGGCACGGGGTCCAAGATCAGAGCCACCGATCCCCACATGGATCATGGTGGTAAACGTCATATTTTCTTCATTCACAACATGACCGGCATGCAGCTCTTCAATAAAGTTCCGCAGCCGCTGCAGCTGTGTCCCGGCCTGTTCGGCGGATGCGGGATGGTCCGGATTTTCGCGAAAAACATCCCGGCTGCTGGTGTGAAGAACCCGGCGTTCTTCCGAGGGATATCCCTCGATCCGGTTCATTACCGCCCCCTTTTTCATGGCCAGAAATTTGTCAACCAGTTCCGCCTGCTCGCTCAGTGCCTGCAGGGCATCAAGCACCTGATCATCAAGACGCTGGGTCGCATACAGCAGATCAAAGCCGCAGGAGGAGAGACGGTAATCGGAAAATCGCTTAAACGTTAACCGATCAGGCCCTGTTAAATCACAGGGTGACTCGGCATATTGCTGCAATTTTGCAACAGCAGGTAAATCCAAAAAATCCAAAAAATGCATACCATCCTCCTGCCTGTAAAAATTTCCACCTGCATTGAGCGTTTCATCAATCAGAGGCAAAGCCTCCCAGCTTTTTCAACTCACCTATGGCCTTTCCATAATCATCGCTGCCGTAGACGGCCGAACCGGCCACAAAGATATTTGCTCCCGCCGCCGCCACTTCGGCAATGGTTTTCGGACTGATGCCGCCATCGACTTCAATACCGGCACCGGGATGCACCCGATCAAGCATGGTCCGAAGTTTTCGTATTTTCTCCAGAGCAGACGGAATAAACGACTGGCCCCCGAAACCGGGGTTGACGCTCATCAACATAACGAAATCCACATCTTCGAGGATAAAGTCCAGGGTGGCAAGGGAAGTCGCCGGATTAAGTACGACTCCGGCCTTTTTCCCTAATTCCAGGATATGATGAATTGTTCGATGGAGATGGGTACAGGCCTCGACATGGACACTGATCCAGTCCGCGCCCGCTTCAGCAAAATCATCGATATACCGATCCGGATCGGTAATCATCAGGTGCACGTCCACGGGCAGGTCGGTAACCCGTCGGACCGCACGCACGATTAGGGGACCGATGGTAATATTGGGGACAAAACGGCCGTCCATCACGTCAACATGGATAACTTCGGCGCCTGCCTGTTCAACACTGTTTATTTCCCGGCCAAGGCGGGAAAAATCAGCCGAGAGAATAGACGGAGCGATCATCATGGATTTCATAGCAGTTCCTGTTTATCGGTAAAAAAATGGGGTGAAACGCTCAATTCAGGTGAAATACAGTCCTTACTGTACAGCTCCCCTTCTGGTTGCACAAGAGATTCTCACGCCCCCGGCTTCCATCATGTGAGCATAACCTTTTCATAGAGTTGTCCCGGCCGCTGCCGTACCAGACCTTGCAGCTCAAGTTGCAGCAAAAGATCAAGCACCCTGGCCATCTCAAGCCCGCTCACCCGCATGATTGTATCTATATCAACGGCATAAACATCAAGGCAGTCCAGAATGCGCTGTTCAGCCTCCCCTGTCTTCACAATCGTCTGTCGTGGGATCCGGTCGGAATCCACATCCGCTGCCATAAGATCAAGCTCACGGACAATATCATCCACCGAGCCGGCAAGATGGGCGCCCTGCTGCAATAACCTGTGGGTACCCGCACTTTTAACGGAATCGACCCGTCCCGGGACGGCAAAGACTTCCCGCCCCTGATCCAGGGCCAGGCGAGCTGTTATCAGAGAACCGGATTTAAGCGTTGCCTCAACCACGACTACGCCCCGGGCCAGGCCGCTGATAATACGATTTCTTGCCGGAAAACGAAAACCATCCGGTCGTGTACTGCAGGGATATTCGCTGAGCAACACCCCGTGTTCAGCTATCTGTTGATACAACTTCCCGTGACTGCGGGGATACACGACATCCAGCCCGCAGCCGAGGACACCGGCCGTAAATCCGGCCACCGACAAGGCGCCGGTATGGGCCGCCGCATCAATCCCGGCAGCCACCCCGGAAACAACGCCTATTCCCCGACGGCCAAGCCCGGCAGCCAGCCGATGGCTGATGTCCCGGCCATACGCCGTTGCCGCCCGAGAGCCGACCAGGGCGACAACCGGTTCTTCCAGCATTGCAATATCACCCTGGTAAAAAAGAAGGACGGGAAAATCGGCAAGAGTACGCAACCGGGAAGGATAATCCTGCGCCCCGTGCCAGGTTAGCGAAACCTGATGACGCCTCATCAGCTCAAGTTGCCGGTCGGCCTGATTTTCGGCAGTACGTCGCAGGGAAGAATCGGTCAGAATACGGACAAGGCGGGGAGAAATATCGGGATCGGCGGAAATCTTTTCAAAAAGCAGAGATGGTGTTGCATAACGCCGAGCCAGCCGACAAAGGGTAACACTCCCTATCTGCGGCAGCAGGGAGAGCGTCAGCCAGGCAAAGGCCGTGTCACAGATACACACGACCGGGCTGCCGCTAATCGGTCATGAAAACTGAAAGCTCCTCGCTCCTGCTTGGATGCCTCAGTTTCTGGATGGCCTGGGCCTCAATCTGCCTGATCCGTTCCCGGGTAACGGAAAAACACTGGCCCACCTCTTCCAGGGTGTGATCACATCCCACCTCGATACCGTACCGCATGCGCAACACTTTAGCCTCACGGGGGGACAACGAATCCATCACCTTACACAGACACTGTTTAAGACTCTGAGTCACTGAAATTTCCTGGGGATCGGGATGGGCATGGTCTTCAACAAAATCGCTGAGCAGGGAATCCTCCTCCTCACCCACCGGTGCATCAAGAGAAATGGCATCCTTGGCGGTTTTCAATGCCATAAGAACTTTTTCCACATCGGTATCCAGTTGGTCAGCCAATTCCTCAGGGCTGGGATCCCTACTCTCAATACGTTGAAAATCCTTGGAAAATCTTAGCATACGATTGATGGTTTCAATCATATGTACAGGCAGACGAATGGTCCTTCCCTGATCGGCAATACCACGGGTTATCGCCTGCCGGATCCACCAGGTCGCATAGGTGGAGAACTTATACCCCCTGGTATAATCATACTTCTCAACGGCCTTCATCAGGCCGATGTTGCCCTCCTGGATCAAATCCGGTAACTGGAGACCACGATTAAGAAATTTTTTGGACACGGAGATAACCAGACGAAGATTGGCGCGGACCAGGGCCTCCTTGGCCTGTTTGGCCATTTCCCGGCCCAGATCGATTTCCTGGAGAATATCGTCAAAGGTTTTCCAACCCACGCCCATGGTTTCAGCGAGTTCCAGGGAAATACGCTCTTCAATCTCAGCAGAGCTTACCGTCGGCGAGCCGGTTTCAGATTGTTGCCGACGCAGGGCAAGCATTTCCCGTTGCCGGGCAACAACCCGTACCTGCTTAAACTTCCGGCTCAACTCTTTTACGGCGTTACCGGCCGATAAAACCCCCTTGGAACAGAGACGATAGTCGGCAAACAGATTGGATATTTCTTCGCTGACCGCCAGGATTTCCTCTTGCAGCCGTTTCTCTTCCTCGGGAGAATTATCTGTATTCTTTAACTGCCGAAATAATTCCAACCGACGATCATCAAGGACGTTAGCCTTTTCTATCTGCGCCAGAAAATCATCGGTGATCGCCTGCAGAGGTTGCTCTTCCTTTTCTGAAATACCCCTGAGTACGGAGGAAATGCGTGCCTTGCCGGACAAAAGACGATCGGCAAGATCATTGAGTGCGGTAATGCCCGGCGTCACCCGCAGCACCGCCTTTTGCACCCTTGCCTCACCCTCTTCAATCAACCGGGCAAGTTGCACTTCTTCTTCATGGCTGAGCAAGGACTGGCTGCCCATTTCCCGAAGATAAATATTCATGGGATCGTTGCTCGTCCCTACCCGGCCGCCGTCACTCCTTCTTCGATCCCGACCTGTACGACGATCGTCCGAAATTCTTCGCTCGGTTTTTCCCAAAGCAAACTCCCAATCATCTCTGTTCCCTTCACCGGATGATTTTACCATGGAATCATCAAGATCAAGGGTAAACTCTTCGCCGGTTTCCAATTCCAAATCCGAATCGTTACAGTCCATCACTCTCTGCCGGAGACTCCGC
>JALSNT010000427.1 GCA_026986885.1 Desulfobulbaceae bacterium | reverse complement strand
CTATCGGCAAGATCGTTGTGGGTAAGTAAAACCTGGGCAACCTGTTGTTTGTAATCAGCAAACGCCTGTTCATAGGCCTGCATGAGAAGCCCCTGACCAACTGCGGCAAGGGCCTGTTTTACCTTTAAAGAAGTCTTACCGCCGGGATTGATACCCAACCTCTGCCTGCCGGCGGCAACGGCACCGGAACTGACAAGGATTACTTCCCGGCCGGTGGAGCTGAGAAAAGTTATCTGACGGGCAAGGTTACCGATCACCTCAATATTGAGACCGTTATTATCGGTAACGACCGCACTGCCGACCTTAATGACAACCCGTTTGGCTTTGTCAAACAGGGTCTGCCGATAAAACAATCCTTCTTCTTTGCTTACCTGAAAAGTCATGCTTCTACATACCGTACAGCTTCACCGGGACGCAACAATTCTTTTCCGGGACACTCTAAAAAGGGTCGATACTCTCAGCCAGCACGGTTTTCAGGCGGTCTATGTTTTCTCCGGTCTGGGCGGAAACAGGAAAAATTTCAACTCCCTGTTCCATGAACATGTTACAGAGTTCCACACGTCGCTTCCTGGAAAGCAGATCTATTTTATTTAAAAGAATAATCCGCTGCCGGTTGATTAACTTTTTTTGAAAAGCCGCAAGTTCCCGTTCAATGGTCCGCAGGTCGGCCAACGGTTGACCACCTTTGCCGGAACCGTCAAGGACGTGGAGCAAAACCTGGGTTCGTTCAATATGACGCAGAAAGGTGTCGCCGAGGCCGACGCCCTTGTGCGCTCCTTCAACGAGCCCGGGAATATCGGCAATAACTATCGGCCGGTGATGACTAACCTGTAAAACACCCAATTGCGGTTCCAGGGTGGTAAACGGATAGGGAGCCACCTTTGGCTGGGCCTTGGAAAGCCTGGACAGCAAGGTGGATTTACCGGCATTGGGCAGCCCGATCAGGCCGATATCGGCAATCAGCTTCAGTTCAATTTTCAACCAACGTTCCTGCCCGGGTTGTCCCGGAGTCGCCTTTCGCGGCGCCCTGTTGGTTGAGGTTGCAAAACGGGCATTACCAAAACCGCCTTTTCCACCTTCAGCGGCAAGGAAAAGAGAACCATCTTCCGTCAAATCAGCAAGAATTTCACCGGTTTCTGCATCCTTAATCACTGAACCAAGCGGCACGGAAACAACAGTATCCCGGCCGCTTTTACCGTGCTTATCACTCCCCTGACCTCCGGCTCCCCGTTCGCCCTTAAAATGGGAACGGTAACGGAAATCAATTAACGAGTGTAATCGCTTATCCGCTTGCAGATACACTGATCCGCCGCGGCCGCCGTCACCGCCGTTGGGGCCGCCTTTGGGCACAAATTTTTCCCGGCGAAAACTTACACACCCGTTACCGCCGTCACCACCCTTGACGTAAAATTTCGCCTCGTCGATAAATCCCATATATTACTCACCACCGGAACATGCCGGTATTACCTGTTGAATCGAGACAATGCAGGACAAAATAAAAATTTGATTACCATCATTGTTCAGGAAAAAGGGATAACATCGCTGAAGCCGCAACAACAGATTACCTGCTGCTTTATTTAAGTCTGAATTCATGTCGCTTCATTTCACCGGAAAAAGCGATGGTATCCCTAATTTCAGCCTGGCTGAGTTTTAGTGGTAATCAGAAATAAAAAAAAGACCCGACACCATGCCGATGTCGGGTCTTTTTTTTATTTTTTTTCATCCTGCTGTCTGCTGTGACTACAGGAACAAACTGCCGGTTACGCCTGGTCCATTAAGAGGGATAGACGGAAACCCGTTTTCGATCTTTACCGAATTTTTCAAATTTTACGACTCCGTCCACCTTGGCAAAAAGGGTATAATCCCTGCCGCAACCGACATTCTCACCGGGATGAATCCTGGTGCCTAACTGGCGGACCAGAATAGAACCTGCCCTGACGGCCTGGCCGCCGAATCTTTTCACACCCCTTCTCTGTCCGGCGCTGTCACGACCGTTTCGTGAACTGCCGCCTGCCTTTTTATGTGCCATTGTATCCTTCTCCCGTTACTGTAACTTGTTGACAATTTTTCAGGCAGCTACCTCATCAATGACCAATGCCGTGTACTGCTGGCGGTGCCCGTTTTTCACCTGGTAGCCCTTCCGTTTTTTCTTTTTAAAGACCAGGATTTTTTTAGCCCTGCCCTGCTCAATGATTCTGGCCGTAACCCTGGCTCCGTCGACCAGAGGCTGCCCCACCGTGACAGTTTCTCCGTCCGCCACCAGCAGCACATCATTTATTTCTACGGTATCTCCGACCTCGCCCTGGAGTTTTTCCACTTTCAGG
>JALSNT010000426.1 GCA_026986885.1 Desulfobulbaceae bacterium | reverse complement strand
CCTAATCGGACAACAGGCTTCCGTCCCGGATGACCGACCACGTTTTCCGGTTTGTCGACTCCGAATTTGGCAGTACAGGCCAACTGCCACAGTTTATCCAGATCAAGATGCTCTTCAATCAGGGCCGCCACGCATTGCCGGTCCAGATCAACCTCCGGGCCCATGTGCAGGCCAAGATGCCGGGACGGCAGAGAAAATTCACCATCCCTCGGCAGAACGCCGATAATTTCAGCCCGGCAGTATTTGTTGACAGCATCCGCAATCATCTGCCGGTGGCGTTCACTGCCCACCCGGTTAAGGATAACACCGGCAACCCGAATACGGGGATCAAGGGTTTCAAAGCCCTTGATGACTGCCGCCACACTCTCGGCAGCGGAACGGACATCCACCACCAGGATAACCGGAACGCCAAGAAACGTGGCCAGATGGGCGGCAGAGCCTTCACCGCCGTCAAAAAGACCCATCACCCCTTCGATTATCGAAATACCACCATCCGGGGCATGGGCGGCAAAACATCTTCCGACAAATTGCCGCCCGCACATCCGCAGGTCCAGATTTGGGGAAATCCTGCCGGTCACCAGCCGGTGCAGGCTGGGATCAATGAAATCCGGGCCGCATTTAAACGGCTGCACCTTGACACCCTGCTCGCGCAGGGCAGCCATAACACCAAGAGTAACCGTTGTTTTACCGCAGCCGCTACTGGTACCGGCGATCACCACAGATGGAAACGTACTCGTCATTGCTGCCTTTCCCCACCGACTTGAGAATACAGTATGTTATGCACGACTTTTATTCCTCCAGGTAGTAGGTCTGCTTGAGTGTAACGAAAGCAGACAGGAGATTTCCGGCATCAATGTCCGGTTTTGCGGGGCTCAACCAGACCTACAACTACAACATAACGACGAATTTCGAACCGCAGAAATAAACAAAATACTTCGAAATTCGATATTCCTTGTTCGACATTCTGCGGTTCGTCTTGAAAACAGCTCCTAAATTAATGGCATTAAGCGTCTACCCCTGAACCCTGAAAATAGTCATGGATACAACAAATTAAACACCTGGGAAATGCCTTCCAGCAGTCCCATCGTCGGTCGGGAGACCAGTTTCTCATCAACAAGATAAATCCGGTTATTTTTAACCGCCTTGATTACCTGGAAACCGGGTTCGGCCTTTATCATCGCCACTGTCACCGGATTCATACGGCCCTGCTGGGCCAGGAACACATCAATAACACCAGCTTTGGCAAGGATGTGCTCCTTGCCGTAGGCGGCGATATTGGTTTTGCGTACCTGGGTGGCATCCGCCGCCACATTAATACCGCCGGCCGATTCCAGCACAAAAATCGCCATGGAGCCGGGGGCAAAGGTTTTCATCCGCTTATGAATGGACTCGAAATACACCCGCTGCCGCTTCTTCAGCGGGATGGTCTCGACCTGCTGTTTAATATCCTGTAGCCCCCGGCCAAAACGGGCAATCATATCTTGCGCCTCTTTTTCATGCCCGGACAACCTGCCAAGGGTCTGCCAGTAGCGAAACAGTTCATCCACGGAGGCCGGCTGCAGCGAAACAACATGCACGCCGCTGCGGGTGAGACGACTGACAAGCTGCGGATACGCCCGGCTGATCATGGGCCGGACAAGGACCAGATCAGGTTTCAATGCCAGCAGCCGTTCCGGATCATCCCTGAAGCTGATTTGCGGCAGATCGGGCAGTTGATGATCACTTCGATCTACAGCCACAATCTGTTTGCCGGCCCCCATATCAATCAAATTGCGGGTATGGGCCGGATACAGGGAAATAATCCGCTGAAAGGGATGCTCCACTATCGTCACCCGGCCGTCGGCATCAACTATCGGTCCGGCAGAGACCAAACCGGCAGAGCAGAGAAGCAGCACAACAACACACAATAATCGTTTCATATACAGCTCCATCTCAACGACCGCTGTCAGGCGGCCGAAAACTCACCTGTCGGCAACCGGAAAAATCATTAAAAACCACCTGGGCCTGCACACCGTAGACCTCATCAATCACATCGGGCCGCAAAACCTCATCAAGCAAACCATCACAGACCAGTCGGCCCTGTTTGAGAAACAGCAGTCGATCACAAAAAAAAGCCGCCTGATTCAAATCATGGAGAGCCGCTATGACCGTCAACCCCTTTTCCCGCACCCGGCTGCCGACGGCCGCTGTAATAGAAAGGGTATGAAAAATATCCAGATTGGAGGTCGCTTCATCCAGCAGCAATACCTGCGGATCCTGGGCCAATGCCCTGGCAACGGCCACCCGCTGTTTCTCACCACCGGACAATCGATGCACCGATCGGTCGGC
>JALSNT010000425.1 GCA_026986885.1 Desulfobulbaceae bacterium | reverse complement strand
TTTTTTCCTGTTCGGGCTCACCGTTGAAGAGATTATGGAACTGCGTAATTCAGGCTATCGGCCAATGAATTATTATCACAATAATGCAGAGTTGAAACAAGTGATTGATCTCATTGCCTCCGGCCATTTTTCCCATGGTGATCTGGATTTATTCAGGCCGGTTGTTGATTCCCTGCTCCATGGTGATCAATATATGCTGCTTGCCGATTACCAGGAGTATATCGACTGTCAACAGCGGGTCAGTGAGGTGTTTGCCGACAAAGAGCGCTGGACAAGGATGTCGATTTTGAACGTGGCCCGTATTGGAAAATTTTCATCGGATCGTTCCATCAGCGAGTACAGTAACAATATCTGGGATGTGCGGCCATTCCCGGTTGAGCTGAAGTGGCAGCGCATTCCGGAAAACGGGGTGCTTTTCAAGCGGAAGAAAAAGGATTGAGTCGGAGTAAATCATGATTGCTGCAATGTGCTGAACTTCACTGTGGATTTCCACAGGTTGTAATCAGCTGGGATACCGTCGGTGGAACGAAAAATCATCCATCTGTTCACAAAGGGCGGGACAGTGCCGTCATGGGAGAAAAATGGATATTCATTTTTATCCAGGAAAAGGAGTACGCATTGTCCTTTATGTGTTTGCGACCAACGGACGATATCCTCCATTGTCTGCTGGGGAAACAGTGTATCGGTCAGTCTGCCGGCAAACTGGAATTGATCCGCCATGCGGGCCGGATAGACGGCGACCTGTTTTCCTGTTGTTTGGGCCATATGGATTTTTTCGCCGATGGCCTCTTCCTGGTAAATTTTATGCAGCGGTCGGGCAAGGGCAAGGTGAAACATAATCAGCATGCCGACCAGTATTGCTGCCGTATCGAAGATGCCGGTTGGTGACTGTTGCCTGCTATGAAGGAAAAATGCGGCAAGTAAAGGGATTACTCCGAGCCAATGCGGTAAGAGTCGCAGCATATCACCATCTCCTCCCTGGAGAGGAAAGAAGGGAACAATTGTCAAAGAGAGCGATAATACAAGAAGAAATATTGGAAGTAATCGGCGTGGGAATGGAGGTATGGATTGAGTGGACGTGAGTCGCCGGGCAATCAGAAGAACCGCCGCCGGAAAAAGAGGGAGCAGGTAATGGACCTGTTTACCGCTGACTGCTGATAACAGCACAAAACCAGGGATGAGGATACTGAGGCAGAACCTGTCTTGCGGTGTCAATGATTTTCTCCCGGTTGTCGTCAGGATTGCAGGATGGAACAGCCAGGGGAAAAACAGGAAAGGCAGCAGGACAACATACCAGTAAAAAGGCCGCTGGTGGGCAAAAGAATGTATGAGGCGGCCGGCCGTCTGTCCAAAAAGTAATGTCTGCCCATAGACCTCGCCGCCCGCTTTAGCTGCTGGAATCGCCCAGGCAAGAGCCGCCAGTATCCCCGTAACCGTGGCGAGAAAAAAAAAGGAGTACCACCACGTCCAGGAGAAAACCTGCTTCCGGTTCAGCCACCATGGAGCAAGCAGAGCGGCAGGAACCGTGTATATAAGAATTACCGGCCCCTTGGTCAGGATTCCCAATGCAATAGCGATTCCATAAAAAAACCATCCCGAATATCGCTTTCCTCTTCCCTGTGACCACAACCCTGCCCAGGCGACAAGAGAGAAAAAAGACATGGGGATATCAAACATGGTCAGGGTGGCATAAAAACTCCAGAACAGGGTGCCTATAAAGACATAGGGTATCAGGCGATAAAGGTTGTCCCGGCCGGGCCAGAGTAATCGGGCAAGGCGAACGGTCAGCAAAATGGTCAATAAACCGAATATTGGTGCAGTCAGTCTTGCCGACCAGCTGTTGACCCCGAATATTTTCCAACCAGCCCCCATAAGCCAGAACAACATCGGTGGCTTATGGCTGTAAGGTATACCATTGATATGCGGGACCAGAAACTGCCCGATTTGCCACATCTCCCAGGCAACGGAGAGGTATCTTGTTTCGTCCACCGGGATCGGCGGACGACAGAGAAGAGCACTGAGGACGATACTCATCCATAGTAATATCCAGCCGTAATTACATTTTGTTAGATGGTTTTCAGGGGTGAGGAATTTCGGCATTTTTCTTGATGAATAAAATATAGATTGCGGAGGTAAATGATCAGACCCGTGGATTGACCGAGAATGAAAACCGGATCTTTTCTATAAACGGCATAGGTCAGCAGGATGGCTCCACCCATGATGCTGCAGTACCAGAATGCAATGGGTATGACACTTTTCTTTTGTCGTTCACTTGCCAGCCATTGAATGAGAAAACGGCTGGTAAAACATGCCTGACCGACAAAGCCG
>JALSNT010000424.1 GCA_026986885.1 Desulfobulbaceae bacterium | reverse complement strand
GAGAGCCGCTTGCCAAGGCAACACCGACCGATTGCACCGTGTAGGCGGAGAGATGGGATAATGGGTAGTTTTTCAGACTGATTTGCAGTTTCAGGGCGAGTTCCTTTAAAAACGGAGCAATGGTGCCATCTATTGTCAGGGGTGCTCTTTTTTCCAGGGAACCCGCCATCTTTATGGTGGCGGCTTTTTCGGGTTTGGCGGAATTCAGTCCCTTGACCTGCAGGGTACGGATATCGAGGTTGCTGATAAAGGGAACGGCAAGGGTGTGGTCTTCAAAATGGATGCCGCTCTTGCCGCGCAGCGTTATCTGGGCCAGGGACAGGTTTGCTGCCGCCTGTTTCTTAGTGGATTTATCCTTTACCTTTGCCGCTTTCCACCTTGGATCACGCATGGCGGCAAGGCGTCTGGAGACAATCATATCTCCGTTTTTTTTCCGTATCAGAGTACAGTAGAGATCACTAAAGGAAAGAGATTGGCCGGTGAGACCGCTTGCCGGATTCCAGCCGATTTTGGATAGTCGGGCCCCGCCGATTGTACAGATATTCTCTTTTTTTTCAGGCGATTTTCCCAGGAAATAAAGATCGTCGAAGTTGACTCGGTCCACGGATACTTTCCGGTTGACCCCGGCGGTGATCCGACGGATTTCAAGACTGTTCAGCCCGGCCAGGGACTTGCTGTTTACAGAAGATGTTATTCCGGGTGACTGGGCTGTTATTTTTCCTATGTTACAGGTGGCCAGGTCTTCACTCTGTACATCGTTGATAATTACTTCAGGTATGGACAGATCAAGGGGCATTTTGCCGTTGATATGGACTGCCACCCCATCTCCTGACGCTTTTTGTATGGAAATATTCCTGCCTCCCGGGGCCTGGATGGATTCGACGGTGAAATTTTTCAGGGCGGCCAGTGGAATTTTTTGACCGGTTTTTTTAATGGTAAAACCATTTGCTTTTATTGAGCCGGTACCTTTGACGCCTACCTGCTTGTTAAGTGATATTGATCCTTTATCCGTTATATTGATTGATTGCTGGTTAAGAGATAGTTGGGGGCCGGCAAGGTCTACGGCAATCTTTTTACCGGTAAGGATGTGGTCAAGGTGGAGCTGCAGGGGGCCGTTTTCCTTGATAGTGATATCGACCTGGCCGGTATTGGCACATATTTTTTGCCTGTAATGGAGGACATCTGGTAGAGATACGTCGATATCGGTGGCCGACAATTGCCCCTGTGTTTTGATCTGTGTGGATATGCCGGACGTTGGTTGGTGGACATACCGGACATTGCCGATCCAGGAAAGTACCTTCCCTTTAGTTACAAGGTTGAGTTTTTTATCCTGGTCCTGGAACATCGGGGAGTCGGCAATAAATTGTCCTTTGACAATGAGTGATAAGGGTTTTTTCCTGGTACCGGAGTTAAACTGAATCCTCCGTTTACTACCCTTCCACGAAAGTGATTGGGCCTCAGCAGCGAGCGGCGGCATGGAAAAGTTGATTTTTTTAAGCTCAAGACCCGCATCGGCATCGACCTGAATCTCATCGTCGATGCCGACATGAACCTTGCCGTTGATCCTTATATCAGGTTCCCGGATACTGATGAGCGGATCAGGAATGTCGACGGCTACATCTTTACCGGTCAGCCTGCCGTCGACATCGACAACAATGCCGGATTTTTCCGTCATTGCAAAATGGATCTTTCCCTTTTGCCAGTAGACGGGCGCTCCTTTGACGGTGAAGGCTGTGCCTGCAATATGGCCTTTGTCGACTTCAAGCATGCCGTCGTAATCAACAAAAATATCCCCGCCGGCGGCCATTCTGAACATGCCCTTACCGTCCACGGAGGCAGCTCCGGTGAAGGGATGAAGAGATGATTTCAGGAATGCGGCCAGGTTGCCAAGGGCAAAATGATCTATTTTGACAGTGCCCTGAGCAACAATATCAGGGGCAATGCGCAAGGTCTGCAGGTCAAGGATGACCGGAGCATCATTGACAGTGGCATCAAGGGTCAGGGCGCCTGATTTATCACCGGGTGCCGTGGTAAATTTTGTAAGTGATGCTCTGTTGATATGGAGATTTAACTGCAGATCAGGCATGCTGAACCTGAGGGTGCAGTTATTCATCTCAATGTGGTTGGCCGCAAAGATCCAGAGAACGTTTTGTGAATCGGACTTTTCCCGGCTTTTATCCAATGGCGGCGGGGTGGTGTAGGAGCCGATACGCATCCTGCCGTCGTTATATAGTTTAATATCGAGTGTTACCCCGTTCAGGGAACTTTGTTGAATAACAGCATGCCGGTGAAAGAGTTGCAACATGGCAATATTGACACTCATGTCGGCATCGGCAAGG
>JALSNT010000423.1 GCA_026986885.1 Desulfobulbaceae bacterium | reverse complement strand
TGCCTGTCCCCATTTTTTCCATATACTGCGGCGTCGCAGAAACTGATCCATGGCCCGATGCAGGGAAGCCACGTTCCCGGGACGAAAAAGCAGCCCGTTTTTTTCCGGTTTGACCAGTTCCGGCAGGGCACGGGCATCGGCGGCAATGATCGGCAGTCCGCAGGCCATGGCCTCAAGAGTGGCAATGGACTGCAGTTCTGCAAATCCGGCCATGACAAAGCAGTCGCAGCAGGCAAGGAGTCCGGGCAGGTCTTTTTCGGAGATGAATCCTGGAAAACGTACCCGACTTGCAATCCCCAGTTTTTGACAAAGATCCTTTAAGAAAGTCTGAAAACTTCCCTTTCCTGCCAAGATAAGGAGGCAATCGTGGTTTAGACGGGCAAAGGCCTTAATTACCGTATCCAAACCCTTTTCCCGGTCAAGACGCCCTACATAGATAAATATTGTTTTGTCCGGCGGCAGGGAAAAATATGCTCTGGCGGCGCCCTGCTTGTCCTGGGATATGGGATGAAACCGCTTGCTGTCAATACCGCAGGAAATCGGGGTGACCGGGGGCCGGAGATGCTGTTTTTTGAGAATGGATGCCGCCGTTGCCGTCGGGGTGGACACGGCCGGTAATCTATTATAAAGACGAAACATGTGGAGCCAGAGCAGCCGATTCATTGTCGGCTTGAAAATATCCGGCAGGGGCAGGTTTGCGGTGATATTGTCGGGCAGGAAGTGGTTGCTGCCCACAACAGGAATACCTTTTTTCCGGGCCCGGTTATACAGTGGCCGACAGATAAAATAATGGTCCTGCAGGTGAATGATGTCGGGAACGAAATAAGACAGCGCTTTTGTTATTTCCCGTCCAGGGCACAGGGAAATATTGGCGTTATGGGGCAGGGCCAGGGTGTTGATCTTCCACACCTCAACTGCGTCATCCCTTATCAGGCCGGGCTTTCCATCATCACACGGCGCCAGCACCAGTACCCGATGCCCGGCCGCCGCCAGCCCCCGGGCAAGGCGGACGGTAAACACCGCCTGGCCGTTATCCTCTTTGTAATATGCCTGTCCGGCAAGCATTATCTTCATTGCTGTTGTCTCTCTCCATTATCAAACAGTCGGGAAATAATGCGGCGAATAAGGTAGATGCCGGTTATGCAGCCGATGGCTGTAAATCCAATCAGCGTCGAGCGGGCCAGGATATTTTCAACACTATACAGATAGCCGGTATAATAATAACCGAGCAGAACCAGGGAGCCGCTCCAGATAATTTCGCAAGCGATTACCGCCGGCAGCAGTCGGTACCAGCGAAGATGGAGTAAACCGGCTGCCAGCAGCACAGGAATTGCCATTACGCCAAATGAAATCTTGGAGAGAATCAGCATGCGGATGCCATGGTGCTGCATCTTACCTTCCGCTCTTTGGATCATTTCTTTCCGGATCCGCAACCAGGGAAGTCGGTGCAGGACCCTGGCTGCGCGGCCCGCGTAACCGATGGTGTACCAGGTAAGGTCGGCGCTGAGATTGCCAAGTGCCGCCGAAAAGAAAACCGGGACCGGCTGTAGTCCGCCCCCTGCCGCGATTGCTGCGGCCACCAGGGTGGCCAGTGGGCCCTCGATAAATACAGCCACAAAAACGAATATATATTTGATGCTGTCAAACGAGGCGAGTCGTTCACTGATCGTGCAGAGGAGCTGATCCAAGAAAAACTCACAAAAAACTGCAGATATCAGAGGCGATATCTATGGAAGCATTGGGGCGGGCAAGACAGGCGGCATTATGGGCAAGCTCTTCGAGAACGGGATGTGTGGAATCAAGCCATTGCTGGACTGTATGGGCAATCTTTGTGCCGGAACGGGCATAGGCGCCGGCCCGGTTTTTCCGTACATAATGGATGTTACCGGTTTCCTGGCCGGGAATATGTCCGGATAAAATCGGCGGCAGCCCGGCAACAAAGGCCTCGCTGATAGTGCCGGGTCCGGCCTTGGTAATCAGGACATCGGCGGCCGCCATCAGCTCCGGCATGTTGTCGACAAAACCAAAGATCTTCGTGGGAATCTGCCAGCAGACCTGTTCCAGCTTTTTTTTCAGTTTTCGGTTACGACCGGCCACGACCACAAGTTGGCCCTGGTTGGTGGTTGCTGCCAGCTTGCGGGCAATGCCGTAGAGTTGTCCATAACCTTCGCCACCACCCACCAGCAACACGGCAGGTCGATCAGGATCAAGGCCGAGCAGACTTTTGTACTTGTTTTTGTCTCCATCCAGCCGGGTGAATTTCAGACCGACCGGCTGGCCATGCACTCCGATTTTTTCCGGCGGCATCCCGTACAATATCGCCCGTTTTTTTGCCTCTTCCGTGGAAA
>JALSNT010000422.1 GCA_026986885.1 Desulfobulbaceae bacterium | reverse complement strand
CGGCCAACAATCAATACCATGGCCACGCAAACAGTGGAGAGCAGCAGCAGAAGTATCCCGATCTGGGTAAGGTGATGAAAGAATTCCTGTTTGAGCTGCTGTCTGCGGGCAGTAATAATGGCTTCTATTTCATCCACGTAAACACCGGTACCGACATACCATTGCCATTGCTTTATCGGCGCGGCGTAAGAAAGCTTGGGGGCTGGTTTGACCTCGGTGAATCTCGGCATGACATATTGAACAAAACCGCCCCCGTTTTTGGCCTGACGGATCAGTTCTTTGACAATATGAACCCCGTGAGTGTCGGTGACCTCCAGCATGTTTTTTCCTTTGGCCGGATTGGTCAGGCTCAATCCGTCCCATTGACCCGCAAAGATGTAGTTATTTTTTTTTCTGCCCCAGCGATAGTGTTCAAGCCAGGACAGCGCTTTTTTCTGTATCAGTTGGTCAACTCCCTCAGTGCTCATTCCTGTGCCGATCACCCAGTCGAGAGCCGGCAAAAAACGAAATACAACACAGTGCGTCGACCTTTGTTTATCCTTACTCTCTGTGGTCCAGGTATATTCATGCAGGGTTCCGTCTTTTGAGGCAAGTCTCAGAATTTTCTGAATAATACATTGATCTTTAATAGTATGGTTGTTGCTTTTGACTCCGTTTGCCGTCTTCTCCTGCCATGCGAAGAATTCCTGGATTCCGTGCCGGTTCAGTATAAAAGAGAAATCACTGTAAGGAGAGCGGATAACCCCAAGAGGTTTTCCTATCAGCGCTGCCAATTGTTCCGGGGAGAGTGTATTTTTCCCCTGTCGATAGATACTGTCGGCCAGTTTCCAGGTAATATTAATTTGCTCCCGTATTTCGGCTTCAGCTGTTTTTCGTTCCTGGGAGCGGATATAGGCGATATGGGCAAGTGCAAATTCAACCTGTCGCTTCAGCTCCCGACGTTGCTGCTGTATGTAAGACGCACGTAAGTTGTCTACGTCACGACGATAAACGCCATAGGTGTCCCAGAACCACATGGACCCGATCAAGGTCACGGCAAGAAGCACGGAAATGGTGAGTAGCTGAAGAAAGTAGTGGGAGATATTTTTATACATGGATTGGTCGAGGACAAGTTTGCCTTTATTGGGGAATTATGGCATAGCTTGCGGCAAGAGGCAATTTTTTTATCATTCCTATTTTTTTGTGTTGCCGGAAAAGTTGATGAATGTATATCGAAAAGTGATGGAGATGCTCGCTGCGGGTGATTCCGGGGTGCTGGTTACCTTGATTAAGGTTGAAGGTTCCTCTCCCCGGACACCGGGAACCAAGATGCTGGTTATCGACGGTGTGGTTGCTGTAGGCACCATCGGCGGCGGCGGACTGGAACAGGAGATGTTACGTCTTGCCATGGAGGTGCTGACCTCTGGCGAGGCAAAACTGGTAACCTATGCGGAAGATGGAGTTGATGGCCTTGCCTGCGGTGGCAGGGTTTCCGTATTTTTGGAACCTTTGGTCGCCGATTATAGATTGTTTGTCGTTGGTTACGGGCATGTGGGTCGGGTTTTAGCAGGTCTTGCAGATGATTGCGGCTGGCAGGTAACGGTTCTTGATGATCGGAAACAGGCCGGGGAAACAGAGGGCCGGTTTCTTCTGTTGGAAAATTATGATGATCCTTTTGCGGGTCTGGGCGTGGGGAAGCGGGATTTTCTCATTATTGCCGGTCACAGCCACGAAGTGGATTTGCAGGCCTTGCGCGCGGCTCTTGCGACAAGCGCGGGTTTTATAGGCCTGCTGGGCAGCAAAAAAAAGAAAGCAGCTTTCTTCAGTACCCTTACCCGGGAGGGTATTGACGAGCAACAACTGGCTCGGGTTGTGACCCCGGTCGGCCTGGATATAGGAGCCCGGACTCCTGCGGAAATAGCTGTCTCCATTATGGCTCAGTTGATTGAATATCAGCGTGGTGTCTGAGTATGGCGGCACCGGTGGGGTTGATTTGTGATTTGGTGGCCCGGCCTTTTTTTTCAGGGAAGAGAAATGAAAATTTCGTCTGTGTTATCGACACCTCCACTCTCATCTATCTTGACAACCTTGACCTTCTTCAGCGCGTTATTTCCGTTTTTTCACCGGCAACGATTGATCGGGTTATCGATGAATTCGGTCGTCATCCCGAAGGGCTCGCAATTCTGGACACCGGAGATGGATCGACCGACTTCCTGCTGGTGCAGCAGGCGGCTATCTGCAGGGCAGTCGTATTTTCTGAAGACAAAAAAGTTTTGCTGGCTGCCGGCAGGCACGGGTTGGAATATTACAACACCTTGATGATAGTCCTTGCCCTGTATGCCCGGGAAGAAATCAGCCGCAACCGTTGTGGCTCATCGCTTGCAGAACTCAAAAGTTTTGCCCGCTACGGTGAAAATGTCTGGGCCTGCGGCCGACAGCTGTGGGAAGAACTGTGCCGGAAAAATAATTGATTCCTCAATTGAGTTCAGTTCAGGTCAATACAAGAGTATCCTGCCATGAAAAGGTTGCCTGTGAACAGTGACAAGAGAGAAAAAAATAACAGCCCCTTTGCCGTGTTAACCCCGGATATGGTTCTCTCCTCCGTTGAAAAGGCGATGGGCATGTATGTCAGCAACCTGTGCCGCCCTATGAACAGCTATATCAACCGGGTCTTTGAGCTGGCCGATGAAGACGGCGAAGGATTGATCGCTAAATTTTATCGGCCCGGCCGCTGGACGCGGCAGGCCCTGCAGGATGAACATGATTACCTGCTGGAGCTGGTAGGGGCGGAGGTGCCGGTGATTGCTCCTCTTCCCCTTGCTGACGGAACGACCCTGGGCCGGGTTGGTAAGGTATATTTTTCGGTATTTCCTAAAAAATGGGGAAGAATTGTTGATGAGTATACGGATGAACAATGGCTGGAGCTTGGACGCCTGCTGGGCAGGGTACATGCAGTCGGCGCCGGGGGGACGGCGCAGGATCGTTTGACCATGATTCCTGAAAAGTCAACGCGCAGTCACATTCATTTTTTACTGGAACATGGAAAAATTCCCCAGGAATTACGCGGCTCCTTCCAGGAGTTGACCACCGCCATTATTGAACAATCATCGCCCCTGTTTGCCGATATGGAGTTGATTCGCCTGCATGGTGATTGCCATAACGCCAACCTGATCTACCGGCCCGACGAGTCCTTTTATATTATTGATTTTGATGATATGGTCATGGGCCCGCCGGTACAGGATTTCTGGATGCTGCTTCCCGGCCCGCCGGAGGAATCACTGGTGGAAATTGATCTTTTTCTTGAAGGGTATCGCACCTTTCGAGATTTTGATCTCCGTTCTCTGCGCCTGATCGAACCCCTGCGCGCCATGCGTTTTATCCATTACATGGCCTGGTGCGCCCACCAGGTACTTGAGGATGGCGCCTCTCTGGTCATGCCTGATTTCGGCACCCGGGAGTACTGGCAGCGGGAGATTGATGACCTTGGCGACCAGGTTCAACGTCTTGGGAAACAGCCGGAAAGCTATTTTCCCATGGGGTGAGTCTTTTCAGGATTCGGCAAGTGTTTCCTCTGCCCATGCCAGAGCAGCCGCTACTTTGGGAAAACCGATGGTGGAGATAAGCAGCAGCAGGGCATGTTGAATTTCCTCTTTACTTGCCCCGGCGGCAAGGGCCCGACGGGCATGGGAATGCACCGCCCCGATTGACTGGTTTGAGGCAGCCACGGCCAGGCCGATCAGTTCGGCGGTTTTGTCGTCCAGCGGCCCGGCGGCCCTGACGGCTGAGCCCAGATTTTCAACGGCTGCAAGGACATCGGGAAAACGCTCGACGAGTTGCTGGTAATGTCTTGGACCTTTTTTCATAGTGAAGTCTCCCCGGAAAATGGTTCCTGAATTGAGCGATTTTCATTTCGCCCCAAGCTGCAGTTTTTGTGCTGTTTCATCGGAGTCTCGTTCCTCGCTTCCCTGTAGTTAAGCCTACATGGGACAGCGCAGGTAAGCGAAGAACGAGACTCCGAGGCCTGCAGAGTTGCATGCCGCCTGAATCGCTCAATTCAGGTCGGGTTGTTGCAGGGCAAAGTAAAGTTCCCGTCCTGCCCAGGCATCGGTGGCGGCATAGCGAATCTGGGCCTCCGTGAGTTTCTTCCTCCCCCAGTTGGAGGTCTGGGCGGATTTGGAAATGCGAAAATTAAGCAACACTGCGCATAGACCGCGCAGGCCGTGATTTTTGATCCTGATCCGTTTTGCCTCCTGCCCCAGATCAATGAAACCCTGACCGGTAAGGGCGGACATTTTTTTCAGCTCACGCAGATCATACCCCAGAGAAACTCCGGTTTTGATGACGGCGGAATTCTCCAGGATATCGCGTAGAGGGTCGGGCAGGCCGAGGGCGGTGAGCCGGAAGAGAAAGACCTCTTCGTCGCCGGCCAATTGCAGCAGAGCAGGGGGATAATATTGTCCTTTTTTAAATGACGGCCGGGTTTCCGTGTCAAAGCCGAGTACAGCTGCGGCCTGCAGCCGTTCAACCGCAGGTGGTACCTGGTTGTGCTCGCTGATCACGTGGATCGGCCCCTGCCATCGTTTCAGCGGCAGGCCATTGATTTCGTCCCGGGTCATTCGCCTGTCAAAACCGGGCCGCTCCTCTGGGTTCCGGCCTGCCCCAGGTTGCACATGTTGCGTCATTTATGTCTCTTCGTCTGCATGATGCTCTATGATCTGGATTTTGACGGGCTCAATGATACCGACCTTACGGTGAAAGTTATGGAGTCCCTGCAGGGATGACCAGGTAATCGTCTGGCCCTCGGGGAGAATCAGCGCTCCGTTTTTGGCAACGATATCCTCCCCGGCAACCATGCCGACGGTGATGTCTTCCACGGTAAGAGTTACCTGCCGGACATCTTCCCGGACAGGGATATGTGCAAGCGCCTTCAGTACCTTCGGATTATACACTCCGGAATTACCGGCCAGGGTTCCCACTGCCTTATGCAGACTGTAACCCTGGTGCAGGAGGAGGTCAAGGTCAATGACCGCTTTAAGAATCTGGGCCCCGGTCAGTACCTCTTCAAATTTACTGTCGATGAGTTCCCGGGTATAATCATCAAAATTTTTCTGCTGCAGACGGATCATGCCGGTAACGTTTTCCAGGCGTGGAATATGGTCCAGCAGTCGGGCACCGATTTCCGGGTAGCGTGCCCACATTTCTTCTTCTTCCGGATCAAGGGGCAGACCGGCATATTTTTTATTGATGATGTCCGACGGCAGGGAGATGCAGCCGATCTGCGCCAGCATGGCGGCTACTTCAATCTGCCAGACATTGGGTAGTTCAAGTGGGATGGCGACATGGGATGCCTGTTGTTTAATACGCTGTCCGGAGCTGAAAACCGTCGGGTTGGTCTGGCTGAGTAGTTCTGAAAGGACGGTAATACTTCCCATCAGGGTTTGCTGCAGCAGTTCTTTTTCCGCATGCACGAGCCGGTAATGATGCTGGGCCAGGGCCAGGGCAGGTACCAGAACAGATGTGGGACAGGGTTTGGTGAGAAAGCGAAATATTCGTCCGGAGTTCACTGCCTCGATGGCGGTTTCCTGGTCGGCATTACCGGTGAGCATGATCCGTACCGTGTCGGGATACAGAGATTTTACCCGTGTGAGCAGCTCAATTCCATTCATTCCCGGCATTCTCATATCGGAAACGACAACGGCAAAGGGTCCTTTTTCCTTCAGTTTTCGTAATGCTTCCTCACCGCTCAGTGCCGTCTCCAGAGGAAAACGCTTTCTGAGTTGCCGTTGCATTGACTGGAGAACATTTGCCTCGTCATCGACAAAGAGAATTTTATCCGAAAATTGCTTTGTGCTGTTTCTTAGCGTAACTGTCTGATTTTTATTGTTTGTTGTGCTGCCAAAGTATGGCTGCTTATCCGTCATCATTACCTCCCCTGTCCAGAATGTCCCGGCAGATTTCTGTCCAGGTCTCCACATGTCCGGCCATTCCCGCCTGCTGAAGAATGGGGTCGTTCAGTAGTGGCGGTTCACCTGTGCAGTGGGCGGGACAAAGCTGATAATAGATGCAGTCGGCCGCGTGGACAATGAGCGGCGGGCAGAAAGAGGGATCGGGATAGCTGTCCAGTCGGTGATGAAAGGTTATTGCTTCAACCACCGTCCCGGGCAGCCCCCATAGGCCTGTCAGGTAGCCGCCGATATCGTCGTGGGATGCTCCGAAAGTTTGTTGTTCCGCTTCGTGCATACTGCATGGCATTTCCTGGGCATGGGTGAGTGCCTGTTCATATCTTTCCAGCAAATGCGAAAAGAAAAGCAGCTTACCGATGTCATGGAGCAGGCCGCCGATAAAGGCATTATCCTCCAGTTCTTTATCTCCCGTCTCATGGGCGGCAATGGCCCCGGCAAAGGTCGCCGTGGTCATGGAATGGGTCCAGAGCAGGTTTATATCAAAGAGTTTTGATTGTTTGGCCGCTATTTCCGAGAAAATTCCGACTCCTAATACCAGGGCCTTGACCGTATCCATCCCCAGCAGGTTGACGGCACGAAACGGACTCTCCACATGGGTATAAAGACCAAAAAAAGCTGAGTTGACAAGCTGCAGGATTTTGACGCTCATGGCCGGATCCTGCTCGATGATTCGTGCCACATCGGCAAGAGAACTCTCGGGTCGCTGCAGGGTCCTCTGCAACCGGTTATACGTCTCCGGCAAGGTCGGCAGAGTACCGATGGTCGATACCAGTTCCTGGAGACGGCCGCCGGCCATCAGACCCTGAAGGGCTGCAGCTCGTTCCAGTATCTGTTTGAGCGAAGAAGGCTCCGCCGGTTTGGCTAAAAATTGATGGACCACGCCGATGGTACGCATGACGGCATCCTCATCGGCATGGCCCGTAAGCATTATGCGGACGGCATGGGGAAAGTCTTTTTGAACGGTTCCGAGCAGGGTCGCTCCATCCATGCCCGGCATCCGCATATCTGAAATGATGATGTCGATTTCTTTAGTCGCCATGATGGCCAGGGCCTCTTTGCCGTTTTGGGCAAAGTAAAAAGCCATGCTTCTGCGCATGGGCCTGAGCATTCTCTTAAGTCCGGAAAGGATGTTGGGCTCATCATCCACAAAAAGAATATGTTTTTTTTTCTTGCCGTTCATATTTTTGGGTCACTATTTAACGGAAGGTGGATAATAAAAGTTGTTCCCTGACCTTCGGTTGACTTCACCTTGATGGTGCCCTGGTGTTTGTTGACGATAACATCGCGGGCAATGGCCAGCCCCTGGCCGGTGCCTTTTCCCACCTCCTTGGTGGTGAAAAAAGGATCAAAGATTTTTTTTCGTATGTCCGCCGGGATGCCGATGCCATGATCCCGTATTGAAATTTCCACCATGGACCCGGCACGTCTGCTGGTTATGATGATTTTTTCCTTTCTGCCGTCGGGGTTTTCTCCGAGTTGTTCCTCGATGGCATGGGCGGCGTTAATCAGCAGATTGAGAAACACCTGTCCCAATTCATCGCTGAGGCAGGGAACCGGCGGCAGGTCGTCGGCAAATTTCGTCTCAACTTCGGCTACATATTTCCATTCGTTGCGGGCCACGGTTATCGTTGTTTTTATGAGACGGTTGAGGTCGACCGTAGCCTTGTCTTTGGAGCCGGGGTGGGAAAATTCCTTCATGGCCAGGACGATGGAGGTGACTCTGTGGATACCGTCCCTGGACTGGTTGACGGCCTCAGGGATTTCCTCGGCAAGGTATTGCCAGTCTATTTCTTCAAGGGTTTCCTGTGCCTGCTTGATGGTTTCGGGAGCTATATCTTTTTGCCCGGCCTGTTCAAGGAGGATAAGGAACCGGTTGATCAGAGTTGTAATATCGGTAAAGGCCTCGTCTAAAAAATCTATATTGGTTCCGACGTATTGGACCGGGGTATTGATTTCATGGGCAATACCCGCTGCCAGCCTGCCGACGGATTCCATCTTCTGGGTATGCAGCAGCCGGGTCTGGAGCTGTTCCTTTTCCTTTTCTTCGGCAAGTCGGCTGCTGATGTCGTGAACAATGGCCGCAAAAGTGTCCTGTCCTGATTCGTGTTCAACGTATTGAAGAAAGACCTCGACCGGAAGGGTGGTGCCGTCCTTTCGTTGATGAATGGTCGTGAAAATAAGATTGTCATCCGGATTATGCCTGAGCGGCTCTATCATTTTGCGGAATTGTTTTTCGGTGAATTCAGGCTTAATATCCACCGGTGTCATGGCAAACAGCTCTCCATAGGAATAGCCGATCTGTAACATTGCTCCCTGGTTGGCATACGAAAACTGAAGTGTGTCCGGTGCAAACATGAAAACACAGTCGTTGATTTGATCCAGGGTCTGTTTGAATTCGTTAAGATCAATTAGAATTTTTTTTCGTTCCCGCAACTCATGGTCGAGCTTTTTCATGGTGCCTCGCAGGCGGCGGTTCAGAATAAAAACGTGACCGGCACCACCTGACAGGACAAGCAGCAGGGTGACAATGGTGATTATCCATGGCCGATAGCGGCTCAGTAACTGGCGCAGAGAAACTTCCTCAGTATGATCATACGGGGGGAGGCGGAGGTCTTTTAAGCATGCGTGTACGGAGGAATAATCCAGGGGAATAGTCCAGCCCATGGAATGGGCGGCCATGGCGGCGTCGGATTCCGGTTTCATGGAAAGCAGGGCGATTACCACCTGCCGGGCAAGCTGGTCACTTGTTTTACCGGTTTTGGCAAATGGCCATTCCGGATAGAGGCGGGTGGAGTGTAAAAAGGGAAATTCCGTATTGCCGGCAGGTTGCCTGTTTAAGATTTTGATCTGTTGCAGATCAATCTTTCCCTCTTCAGCCATTCGTTCCAGGGTATCGGTTCGGACTGTACCGGCGTCAACTTTCCGGTTAAGCACCGCATAGACCACCTTGTCATGGGTGGTGCCGAAGAGGAATTTCTGAAAATCTTTTTCAGGATCAATGTCCTGCTTTTGAAGAAGGTGAAGGGCCGCCAGCAGTCCACCGAATGATTGACGGTCAACTCCCATGAAACGTTTACCTGCCAGATCGGCAATGGTGTTGATATCATCCCTGTCGTTTCGGGTAAAAATAACTCCGCCGAACCTGGTGAATGGTCTGCCGTGGGCCTTGTTTTTCAGGGTGGCTATTCGAGTGACCCCGTAATCATGCTCCAACTGTACGTACATGGAAGGATTACTGAGAATGAAGTCGAGTCGGCCTGCGGCGACCTTTTCCGGTAACTGTTTGAAATTCAGACACTCCAGGGTGAACCGCTGATCCGGCAGGGCGGCATTAAGATATGCTGTGGTGGCCTGCCACTTGGCAACGCATTGCCGGTCGCCGCGCTTTGCCAGCACTCCAACCCGAACCGGTGTTCCTGTTTGCTGCAGTGCCCGGGCAGGAGAGAAAGAGATGGCAAGGAAGATGGTGATGCCGCCAAAAGAGAGGAAAGGAATTGTCGACAGAAACCGGAACAACAGCAGAGACGTTCTGCCTGCCGCCGTGATATATTTGCGGGCATGGTGATTGGTGTCGCCGGTCCGGGAAAAAGTATGCATATCGATTCTGCGTTTAATGGTTCTCTTTCAATTGAGCGCTGCCTTCAAGTAATTATCGCACAAAACCTTTGTTATGCAAAATTATCTTGAAAAAATAATCAGGTAATTTAGAGGTAAGGGTTAGCGGGTTACCTGATTGCAGGAAAACGTGGAGAGCAATGAAAAGAGAACTGTTGATCCTTCGCCATGGCAAGTCCGACTGGAGCGTACCGGTTGATGATTTTCACCGGCCGTTGAAAAAACGGGGAAGAAAAAATGCCCGGCG
>JALSNT010000421.1 GCA_026986885.1 Desulfobulbaceae bacterium | reverse complement strand
ATAGCGCAGTCTATCCTTACGGCTCAGACCATCCATGTTGCCGACTGTTTTGCCGATTTTCAACCCGTCTTTTTCCACGGGAACACCCGGATCGGAGAGGAGCATGCCGCCTGCCATGTCTCCAATCCCGGAATAGACAACCACTCCGGTCCCGGAAAGGTCCATTTCCGCAGTGCCGTTGGAAGCGGTATCGCTCTGGCCGAAGGACAGAGTACCGGCGGTTTTACTCTTGAGCGATACAACCATGTGGCGAATAGCGATCTCCGCATCGGAACTCTCATGGAATTGATTGACCTTGTCCGAGCTGTTGCCGCGCACTGCATACTCTATCTTTCCGCCCACGGACAGATCGTCACTGATTTTGCCCTTGGCCTTGATGCCCATGCGGGTGTTGGAGTTTTCGTTGTCGACAAAGTAAACGGTGGAATCATCGCCGTTGTCTCCATAGAGCAGAGCCCGGTCAACCTGGCCGTAAAGGGTGACATCGACCTTACTCTTTTTGGAAACCACCATCTTGTCAAGCTTCAGACCCTGTACGTCTTCCTTATCGGCCTTCTTTTCCAGAGAAGCTTGATTCTGTCTGGCTGTACCCATTAAAGCGTTGATCTGCTCCTTGAGGGCGGCAATCTCACTTGCCTGGGCATCGAGTTGTTGCTGCTGGGCATTGACGACCTGCCTGAGATCCCGGTTGTTTGCAGGCATGCTTCCGGCTGCAGCCGGACCGGCCATGGTCAACGCCGCAGCGCCTGCAACTGCAAGGGCGATACTCTTCTTGTAACTCTTTTTCATTTTCATTCTCCTTTTTAAAAGTAAATAGAAAAAATACGAACAACTCCGGTACAATAGCAGGGAATTATTTGAATTTTGTTCCAGATGTATCAGGAGAAAGTCAGAGGTAAATTAGAGAATGATGAGAAAAAGATAAGGATGGAAAGCATGAAGAACAGAAACGGCGAGGAGCCGTATCTTTGCCGATCCATGTTGACTATATCCGGTAATGTATTTCAGAGGTTTAACATAATTTCGTTATTCAGCTCGCGGGTGGCCTGTGCATTCTCCACCGGGGCAGAGGCGCAGGGAAAACGCTGTTTAAGCTGGAAGGGCATACCAGGTTCTGGTTCGACAAAAAGGGAGATTCCGTTTAGCCGGACAGGTTCATCTTTCAGAATATCGTCAAATTCGTGAGTAATCGCCCAAAGTACCCGGTTACGTTCAGCCTGATTGTGAATTCGGGCAGTCAGGGTGATATGAAAACGGTAACAATCAAGGACATAGGGATATCCCCAGCGCTGCAGGTAGTGTTTTTCCTTGTCGCTCAGGATGGCGGCCCGCCGCCGGGCCTTTTCCAAAGGGGTAAGGGGGGCACGGAACCTGTCGAATTCCCGGACGCATTGATCGGCTAATTTTTGCAGAATAATGGAATATTCATCGGGAACAAGACAGAAAAAATTATCGATACAGGCAATGGTCAGTTGGGGAAGGGCAAAACTGTAAAAGCCGGCACAAAATTCCTCCAACCTTTGCGTAAGCAGGGAGATATGCATGTCGCTATGCAAACGGAAAGGAGCCTTGAGGGTGGCATGGGGACCATATCTGGCCGGAGTTTTTGTCAGGTCAATCAGTCGATCTGGGGAAATGCCTTTGACCGCCGGTCTGTCGACGGGCTGATTGGTTTCCGGGTCACGACCGAACCAGCAACAGAGCTTTTTCCACAGCCGGGAGTCCCGTTCCGGCGCATAATACAGGGCATATCGCATCTATAAATTACTCCGTTTTTACTTAAATTGGGCGTTTAACAAAGTCAGCAGGCGGGTGAACTTCGGCCCGGTGCATTCCAGGGGATCGCTGTTGTCAAAACGAATCAGGTGGCTTGCCGCAGTGTGCATTTCCGCCCGGACGAGCCTTTTTTTAATGGCCGCTTCATCTTCTCTGCCGCGCCGGTGCAACCGTGTTCGCAGGATCTCTGGGGGCAGCGTTACCTCGATAACCGTCACCCGACCGGGAAAGAGTTTTTCAATGTCCCGGATAACAGTACGGGAAACCGAACAGATGCTCAGGCCGTGGTCCTGTATCTGATGATGGCCGATACCATAATGATTGCCGTGGGCCTGCCAGTGACTGAGAAAAAAATTTTGCTGTCGCAGACAGGAAAAGGCCGTTGTATCAAGATAGTAGTTGTCCTCGTTTTCGTCCGGCGGTCGGGTAATATAGCGGCGAACAAAAACAATGTCCGTGTGGTGCACAAGATGTTGCCTGCCTACCCGCAGCAGGGAATCCTTGCCCGTGCCGCTGGCGCCGACCAGCAGGACTATCATCAAATCTCTCCGTTTATGTACACAGGCATCCCAGCGAGGAA
>JALSNT010000420.1 GCA_026986885.1 Desulfobulbaceae bacterium | reverse complement strand
TCCGTCTATTACTTCACATCACGTTGTCTATGGCGCAGACAGGGCAGACCACGTTGTTTATTTTTACTTGCACACAGCACAGGTATTTTTTCATTACAAATCTGTAATTTACCGGAAAAGCCTTCACACTCAAGGCTTTATTACTTTATATGCGCTGGTAATCTTTTGGTCAATTTTTTTTTGATTACCACCATTGCCAGGAAAACGGTTATTGTCCGCTTTCGCCATGCTCAATCAGAACCGTAATTTCAAGAAAAATCTGTGTGAATCCGTGTCCATCCGTGGTTTTTTAAATGGGCCGGGAAATATGGCAAGTATTGTTTTTCAATGTTGCTGAGGTTCGATGGTAATCATAATTTTTTTTTTGCAAAAAAAACTCAACGTCGTCAATGACGACGTTGAGTAAAAAGAGATGAACACCTGTATGGAGCGATTTATTATCTTAACAATTATTTTCGTATTTTTTTGTGGCAGAAAATAAACTCGAAATCCAAATATCGAAATCCGAAACAAATTCCAACTCCGGAATATTTCAATGACACAAACAGGGGAAATTTACAGTCAAGCATTGGAACCATTTTGATCATTCGTTCTATGGCTATTTGATATTGTTTCGAATCTGGAGTTTCTTATTTCTGATTTTCCGGTTTATCCTGGTTAGGTGGAAACAGGTCGGCATGTTATTCTACTACTTGGAATGCACTTTTTTCAACAGCCATGCCATGTTTCTTCCAAGATTACGCATGGTGGTCACCCCTTCCTCGTCACCGGCAACCTCGCCCTTGTCCCGACCGGCACCGATATTCCAATAGGAAGAACCGACAATGATCATCTGGCCGATGGTGAAGAAATGATTGAGGGAATCAAATACGTGGATGGCTCCGCCGCGGCGGCGGGCGACCACGGCCGCGCCGACCTTACGACGGTACATATCACCGTTGGCCCGGGACACCATGCCGCAGCGATCAATTACCGCCTTTATTTCCGGACTGAGATCGGCAAAATAGGTCGGTGAGGCAAGAATTATCCCATCGGCGGCCTCCATCTTTTCGATACAGTCATTGATGCAGTCAATATCAACGGCGCAACGCCTGTTTTTCTTTTTAAAGCACTGGTAGCAGGCAATACAGCCATGGGGGTGTTTACCGGCAAGCTGGACAAGCTCTGTCTCAATTCCCTCCTTTTCCAGTTCCGCAAACACATAGTTGACCAACATGGTGGTATTGCCGTCTTTACGGGCGCTGCCGTTAAATGCTACAACTTTCATCAGTCACACCTCATCATAGTCGTCGGAGATGATCGCTCTGGGCAGATCATTGAGATTTATCTTCTGAGCCTCTTCAATACCGCGCTGCAGGGCCTTGCTGTTCATTTCTTCCGTACCGGCAGGTACGCGCGCCAGCAGGGCTTTTTCAAGATTTTTGAGATCTACCTGCCCTGAAAGTAAACCAACAGCCCCTAAGGCTACCATATTGGCAACCAGGGTACGGCCTATTTCTTCTTTTGCAATCTGCGTAAAGGGAATGGCAATAATACGACTGGTTGGGTGCTGTTCAACCAGGTCGCTGTCAACCACCAGCAGACCATTTTGTTTTAAATCATAAAAATAGGCATCACAGGCCGCCTGATTCATTGCCAGCAGCAGATCAAGCTCCAGGGCCTTGGGATAATCAATGGGCCTTGAGCTGATAACCACCTCGGCCTTGGATTTTCCTCCCCTGGCCTCCGGGCCGTAGCTCTGCGTCTGACACACATATTTACCGTCATAAACGCCCACGGCTTCGGCAAAAACCACGGCTGCCGTAATCAGTCCCTGGCCGCCGGAACCGGAAAAGCGAATCTCATAGCGCTCTTTAGTTTTTTTATTGTCCTGCCCTTTCATAGCTTCTCCTTCATTGTTCCGGCCTTTTGACGTACTTTTTTATACTCTTCCGTGGATATGGGTAAGTCACGATCAACAAGCACGCCGATGGTGGTCTTTCCCTTTAATTCCTCAGGAGTCATTTTTTCAGCCCTGGCGACGGTAACCGACTGCTGCTTAAAACGTTTAAGCATGTCAACCACTCCCCCCAACTTATTTCGCCGCCCGTATTGAACATGGCAGTTGGAAATCACCTCGACCACGGCAAAACCACGTTTAAGCATGGCCTGTTCTATGAGCCGGTCCATAAGGTCGGCATGGTAGACCGTTGCCCTGGAAACAAAAGAGGCGCCGGCGGTAACCGCAAGCTCGGCTATGGAAAAGGCATGTTCAATATGACCATAAACCGAAGTCGTGGATTTGGAACCAAAAGGGGTGGTTGGTGAGTACTGGCCGCCGGTCATGCCATAGATGGAGTTGTTAATGATGATGGCGG
>JALSNT010000419.1 GCA_026986885.1 Desulfobulbaceae bacterium | reverse complement strand
AGGCGGTATTTTTAAATACCGGCGTAAAACCTGCCTCTTTGCCTGCAGCCCTCAGGAAATCGACGGAAAAGCCAACAATCTGTTTCCGGGCATTGACAAATTCCATGGGCGGCCAGGTGGCATCGGTGGCAAATACAATTTTCGTCTCGGCCCAGGCTGAACCACAAAGCATGGATAGTGCTGCAAAGATCAGTAAAAGTTTTTTCAACATGAGAATCTCCTGAAATATAATAAGTATAACTGTATACCCCTCCGGCTAACCGGACACCAGACTGTCATGTACCACTGTCTTGTCGATGAGGCAATAAAAACACGCATCCCATGCCCCCAGGCATGATTTAGTGCCTTACTCCTCATTTTCTGTCATAAAAAACAAGAAAATGAACATTGTAGGTCTGCTTGAGTGGAACGAAAGCGGACAAACAGCAACCACTACCTTTGTCTGCTTTATTTATTGGTAATCAACATTGTTTATTCCATACGGACAACAGGCGCAGAGCGCCACAGATTGCGTCACACCGCAGAGCGGTGTGACGAGAGCGAACATTTCAGGGCACACTGCGGTTCGAAATTCTGCAGTTCGGAATTCGATGTCCATTGTTCTATTGGGTTGCAGGTGAAACCGGCTTTAGATGAATACCATCAGGTAACCCCTGCACTGGTCCGCTCATCTTTCCCTTGACGTTCTCCACCACCAACAGGTAGAATATACGATAAATTTTATCACCCACCACCAATTTTCCAGAGGATAGCCATGAAAACACTCAACAGCTTACTTGTCATCATCTTTACGGCGGCAGCCCTTACCCTTGCCGGTGGTTGCAGTAAAAAGCCGGTGCCGGCCTACTCTTCCCAGTCAGGAAACAACGCCCCGGAGGGAAAGGAACTGGCAACAGGGCACCAGGGAACCATCAGTGAAGAAAATATGCCCGGCGAAGAATCCCTTGATGCAAGTGGACAAAATCTCGGCAGCCTCTCGGTAAACAGCGACATGAATTCGGAAGAATACAAAAGAGCCCACGGCCGTTCTTCCGTGGAAATGCAACCTGTCTATTTTGATTTTGACCAGGCATCCATCCGCAATGACCAGATACCACGCCTCGAACATGATGCCGACTACCTGAAAGATAATCCGTCCAGAAAACTGGTCATTGAAGGAAATACCGACGAGCGCGGTACCAACGAATACAATCTTGCCCTTGGTGAACGCCGGGCCATAAATGCTAAAACGTATCTCGTGGAGCTTGGTATTGACGGTTCCCGTATCCGGACCGTCAGTTACGGCAAGGAACGCCCCCTGTTCACCGGCCACACCGAAGATGACTGGGCTCAGAATCGGCGGGATGATTTCGTTCTGGAATAACGACCGGGCAGCTTCCTCTCCATCCGCAGTATCCTGATCGCCCTGTAAAAAAAAATTCGCCCAAAAGCGGTACCCCTGCTTTTGGGCTTTCTTTACTCCCACATCCCCGTACAGGAAAATTCATCTGTCGAGCTATTTTCCTTGACACAGTAATAATTATCAACTACTTTCGAAACAAAATAACATTTAACAATAAATATTATTCCATGCAAAAACTGCTTCGCATGACTCATCAAAGGGAAATTATTCTTGATGAGATTAAAAAATGCAAAACCCACCCCACTGCCGACGAGCTGTACGAGCGAATTAAAAAAAAGCTCCCCCGCATCAGTCTGGCCACGGTATATCGTAACCTGGAAATCATGTCTGAGTCCGGACTGATAAACAAACTTGAGATCAGCGGTAGACAGAAACGGTTTGACTGGGATCTGCAGCAGCATGATCATATTTACTGCGTCCAATGCCACAGAGTTGATAACATCGACCTTGGCGACAGTAAAAATGTCAGCCTGCCGGAGCAGGACAGCCATGGATACATGGTCTCCGGATGCCGGGTTGAGTTTTATGGTATATGTCCAAAATGCAATGCATTACGTGTTAAAAAAAGAAAAGGAAAAGGAAAAAAAATGGCGTGTAAATCTAAATGCGGATCAAAGGGATTAAGTGACAAGCAGCGCGAGGTACTGGATGCGCTGGCAAAATGCAAAGAACCATGCGGCAGCAAGGATATTGCCGCCGCGACCACCCTGGAAGCAAAACAGGTAAGCTGTCAGCTTACCGCTCTGAAAAAGAAAGGGTTTGTCGAGAGTCCGGCCAGGTGTAAATACACTATCACCAACGACGGCAAGTCTGCACTTGCTTAGGAGGATGGGTAAATGGCTACACTAACAGGAACCCAGACCGAGGTAAATATCCTGACGGCTTTTGCCGGTGAATCCCAGGCCAGGAATCGCTACTCCTTTGCCGCCAAAGTGGCAAAAAAGGAAGGATTGGTGCAGATAGC
>JALSNT010000418.1 GCA_026986885.1 Desulfobulbaceae bacterium | reverse complement strand
TACCGGAATATCATCGGCCCCGGCCTTTGCCAGCGCCTGAACCACGGCGGGAAAAAGCCGCAGGTGCGCGCCGGACATGGACGAGAGACCGACGGCGGCCACATCTTCCTGGACGGCGGCTACAGCAATTTCATCGGGCGTGCGGCGGATGCCGGTGTAGATGACCTCAAAACCGGCATCCCGCAAGGCCCGGGCAATGAATTTAGCGCCACGGTCATGGCCGTCAAGGCCGGGCTTTCCAATAAGAACTCGATATTTCATGTTTTTGTTTACCATTAAAAAATCAACTGTGCCGGAAACAGGGATAACATCGCTATTTCCCTGAAAACCCAATGACCGTGCAGATTGGACACCTTCGGCTGTCGCAGAATTTTCCCCGGTGATCTGCAGCGATGGTATCCCTCAAGCTCAGGCCAGTCTCAGGCCATTAGCAACAGGTTCATCCGGAACCGCTAACACCACAGCGCCGTCATCACGGATAAATCCGGTAATCAGACATTCCGAACGCACCGGGCCGATCTGTTTGGCGGGGAAATTGACCACGCCAAGCACCTGTTTACCGATCAGATCTTCCCTGGTGTACAGATGCGTAATTTGGGCGCTGGATTTTTTCAGGCCTATTTCCGGCCCGAAATCAACCAGCAGCTTCCAGGCCGGTTTACGGGCCTCGGGGAAATCATCCACCTCGACAATGGTGCCCACCCGCAGCTCTACCCTGGCAAAATCATCCCAGCCGATCTCTTGCATAGGGTTAGCCCTTAAAAACCCGGGCACAGAACTCACCCAGCTTGCCCAGTTCTTCGCAGACATGCAGACCGCAGTCGCGCATGGCCGCAATTTTTGAAGCCGCTGTTCCGGACGAACCGCTGACAATGGCCCCGGCATGGCCCATACGACGGCCGGGTGGAGCGGTCAGTCCGGCAATAAAGCCGACCACGGGGACACTCAAGTGATCGCGGATAAAGGCGGCCGCCTCCTCTTCGGCATTGCCGCCGATCTCGCCGACCATGACCAGACCGGTCGTTGCATCATCTTCGGCAAAGGCCGCCAGACAATCAATAAAATCAGTGCCGACCACCGGATCGCCGCCGATGCCGATACAGGTGGACTGGCCCAGCCCCTGATTGCTTAACTGATGCACCACCTCATAGGTCAGGGTGCCGGAGCGGGAAATAACCCCAATACCGCCAGGCTGATGAATGGGACCGGGCATGATTCCCACCTTGGCCGCAGCCGGTGAAATAATGCCCGGGCAGTTGGGACCGATCAACCGACTTTCACTGCCGGTAAGGGCGGTTTTGACCCGCAGCATATCCAGGGCGGGAATACCTTCGGTAATACAGACAATCAGGCCGATTCCCGCATCAGCCGCCTCCAGGACGGCGTCGGCGGCAAAGGGCGGCGGCACAAAGATCATCGAGGTATCGGCCCCTGACTTTTCCACTGCATCACGGACGGTATTAAATACCGGTATACCGTCCATGTCCTGCCCGCCCTTGCCCGGCGTCACCCCGGCAACAACCCGGGTGCCGTACTCCAGGCATTGCCGGGTATGAAACCTGCCCTCGTTACCGGTAATTCCCTGCACCAGCAGGCGGGTGTCACTGTTTACCCAGATACTCATAATTGCCTCGCAATGGCTGCAATTTTATCCGCCGCATCCTGCAAACCGTCTGCGGTTATCAGTTCAAGCCCGGAGTCAGCAAGAATCCGGCGGCCCTCCACGGCGTTGGTTCCTTCCATTCGCACCACCACCGGCAGGGCAAGCCGTACCTTTACCGCAGCCTCGACCACGCCTTTTGCCAATACGTCGCAACGCAGGATTCCACCGAATATATTGATCAAAATGGCTTTAACATCCGAATCGGAAAGGAGAATACGAAAGCCGTTTTCAATCATTTCCGCGTTGGCGCCGCCGCCGACATCAAGAAAATTGGCGGGCCGACCGCCGGCCTGTTTGATGATATCCATGGTAGCCATGGCAAGACCTGCGCCGTTGACCATGGTGCCGATATTGCCCTCAAGGCGAATATAGTTAAGGTGATATTTCTTCGCTTCCGCCTCCAGCGGATCGTCTTCCGATGGATCATGGAGCTGTGCCAGTTCTTTATGCCGGTACAGGGCTGAAGAATCCACCTCTACCTTGGCATCAAGCAGAACCAGCCGGTCGCCCGCTGTAACCGCAAGCGGGTTGATTTCAGCCAGCAGCAGATCCTTTTCCATTACCAGAGCATAGAGCTTCTGCAACAGAGCGCAGAACGACTTAAACAAAACTCCGGTCAGCCCCAGCCCAAAGGCGATCCGTCGCAGGTGAAAGGGCTGCAGTCCAAGCAAGGGGTCTACTCGCACCCGGATGATCTTATCCGG
>JALSNT010000417.1 GCA_026986885.1 Desulfobulbaceae bacterium | reverse complement strand
GTCTCGCCGGGATTCATTCCAAGCAGACTGGCCTCGACTGCTTTTAGTACTCTGCCGGAGCCGATGCTCAGGTGAATGGGGCGGGTGGCCGGTATTTTTTCAACAACTTCGCCGGATTCAAGAGCGGTGGTATAGCTGATACTGACGGTGTCGGTTAAAGTGACCGGGGACATGGGCAAGACCTTGAAGAGTTGTCGTTTACCTAAATCTCAATTTAGGATTTAGTATACTTTTCCTTTTTCCTTTCTATATAAAGTGCTTTCTATATAGTGCAATGCGGGTGAAAAAACAATATATTCAATCAGACATGATAAAGGTTTTTCAGTATTTTTTGCCTGCTTATGGTCGCTCTCTGCTTGACAAAGAACCTGCTACCGCCTAAATGTGCACGGATTGCCCTTGAGAGATGCGTATGGAACTCATTTGTGAAAAATATCAGGAAAAAGTCGATGCCAAAGATCCCGTGTGTCGACATGCCGAGGATTATTGCCGGACCCGTACCTCGTGTATAATTCGGTATATGGAAAAGGAAAAACAACGGGAACAGCTAAAACACATTGCCGACGAAAACGGCGGTCCTGAAAAACCGGAAGGCTGATTTTTTTTGCCGGGCATACGGATAACTTTACCAGGGATACCATCGCCCTTTCCGGTGCAATGTGGCGACATGAATTCAGGCTTAAATAAAGTAACAGCTAATATGTTGTTTCGGTTTTAGCGATGTTATCCCTTTTTACTGAACAATGATGGTAATTAAAAAAATATGATCAAATTAGATTTTACCAAGGATGCCCACGGGTTGTTACCCGCCATTGTCCAGGATTACGCCGACGGCGCAATCCTTATGCTCGCCTATATCAACAAAGAGGCATGGGAAAAAACCCTGGCAACCGGTAAGGCCCATTATTGGAGCCGTTCACGCAATACACTCTGGCTCAAGGGGGAATCCTCGGGCAATGTGCAGTTGATAAAAGACATTTTCGTAGACTGCGATCTGGATACCGTCGTCTATCAGGTGGAACAGTTGGGCGGGGCCGCCTGCCATAAGGGATATCCCAGTTGTTTCTTCCGGCGGGTAATAGATGGCCAGTTAGCCGTCTGTCAGGAACGTGTCTTTGATCCAGCAGAGGTGTACGGGAAAAAATAATATCCTCTGCGGTGGCAGCCGGTATCAACGAGAATAAATACTTAAATAAAATAAAAAATACAAAAATATAAAAAATACAAAAATGCAACAGTTGAAGATAGGCATACCCAAGGGAAGTCTTGAAAAAGCCACCATTGACCTGTTTGAGAAATCAGGGTGGAAGATCAAGTTGATGTCCAGAAATTATTTTCCAGAAATAGATGATCCGGAGTTGTCCTGTTCCATCTGTCGGCCGCAGGAGATGTCCAACTATGTTGAATCCGGAATGCTGGATGTCGGCATAACCGGACATGACTGGACGCTGGAGAATGGTTCCGATGTGGTTGTGGTTGAAGAACTGGTTTATTCCAAGGTCAGTAAAAAACCGACCCGCTGGGTGATTGCCGTTGCCGGTGATTCTGAAATAACCAGGGTTGAACAGTTAGATGGCAAACAAATAGCCACGGAGCTGGTTAATGTTACCAGAAAGTTTTTTGAAGATCGGGGTATACGGGTGGATATCTCATTTTCCTGGGGCGCAACCGAGGCCAAGGCCGTTTCCGGTCTGGCAGATGCCATTGTTGAGGTCACGGAAACCGAATCAACCATCAGGGCGCATGGCCTGCGTATCATTCATGAGTTGATGCAGTCCAACACCCAGTTGATTGCCAATAAAGCGGCATGGCAGGATCCCTGGAAACGGGAAAAAATTGAAAATATCGCCATGCTCCTGCAGGGAGCATTGCGGGCGGACCATATTGTCGGTCTGAAAATGAATATCCCGGAAAAAGGACTTGAAACATTGATTGCCGAGCTGCCCAGCGTAACCGCGCCCACCGTTGCCAAGCTCTATAAACAGGATTGGTTTTCCGTGGAGACAGTGATTTCCGAGCATCAGGTGCGCGACCTTGTACCCATACTCAGAAGACTTGGCGCCAAGGGTATTGTCGAGTATTCCCTGAATAAGGTAATTTAGGAAATAATGACCAACGTATCCTCCCTGTCACAAAAAAACCATATTCAACTATTCGCCGCAAATATTGATTATTAAGCATTGTAGGTCTGCTTGAGTGGAACGAAAGCGGACAAACGGCAACCACTGCCTTTGTCTGCTTTCTTTATTGGTAAGCATTGTATATTCCATGGGTACAACAGGCGCGGAGCGCCACAGATTGCGTCACACCGCAAGCGGTGTGACGAGAGTGAACACTTCAGGGCAGCCTGCGGTTCGAAATTCGATGTTCGTTGTTCTATTGGGTTGCG
>JALSNT010000416.1 GCA_026986885.1 Desulfobulbaceae bacterium | reverse complement strand
TCACCAGTCGGATTGTCCATCGGCCGACCAGATCCGGGGAGGCCTATACGGCCAGGGCCGAATTTTTATCCAGGGATGCTGGTCGGTTGTTTTTTGATTTACGGATCCAGGACGAACAAAGGGTCTATGAAGAGGTGAGTGGCCTGATGATGCAAAAAATATTGTAAACAATGCCTATGGCCAGGTAAAAACTTCGATCTCCTGCTTCCTGCATCTATGTGTTTTATTATCAGAAAATCAGAATACAGAGGATAGTTTAGGTAAAATGTAGGTCTGGTTGAGCCCTGCGAAACCAGACAAAAGTAGATGCCTGCTATTTGTCCGCTTTCGCTCCATTTAAGCAGACCTGCAATGTGAAACAGCTTGTTGGTTTTTTAAAACTGCGGTTCGAAATTCAGCCGGTCGAAATTCGATATTCGCAGTTATGTTGCTTTTTCGGTCCAGGCAAGCAGTTTTTCCATGACCACCCTGGTCAGCCAACGGAGAAATATCATGGAATAGGTGGCCCCGGCCAGGTACATGCCCAGGAGAAAGACGACATGGGACAACCCGTAAATCAGCGGGCAGCCGATGGCAGCCAGCCAGGGTTCATGCAGTTTGGCGGCAATAATTCCAACAAGGGCGACCGCCGGCCAGCCGATGACATAACTGAAGAGGATGGCGGAAACTCCGGCAATGATCCTGAAAGACGGTTTCTCCTTAAAGGCGGAAAGATCAGCGTGTTCTTCCATGGCCCTGCGGATAAATTCTTTTTGGGAAAGACGGTTGATAAACTCTCTGATCATCCGGGCATCAACTGTTGTGAAAAGAAATAATATGCATAATCAGGTCATCCTACCCGATAACAGGGCCGGGAAGCAAGCGGCAAGGAAATGATCAGTGCAGGTAGGTAAAGAGAATAAGGCTGTTCGGCCATAATCAAACAACACCAGGAGAAAGACTGGTGAGGAATTATTACAATCGTAAGGCGTGGCGAGAATATAGAGAGAAATGCATTAGTCTCGCTGGTGATGCATGCGAGAGGTGCGGTGCAACTGGCATACTCCAAATACACCATCCTGAATATCAACCAGGATTAAAGCCATGGGAATATCCAATTGAATTTTGCGAGGTTTTATGTCGAAAGTGTCATGCTGAAATTCATGGAAAAATCCCTCCTTCTGGCGGTTGGATAATACTTGATAGTGATTTGGAGCGTAATGAGCCAAGTGAGGAAATTCCGTGTGGTTATTGTCAGAGAGAAATTAGATGGCATTTCACTATCTATCATCCAAATTGTGGAGAGTTGGTTGTTGGGTCAGAATGTGCCGAAAATTTATCACTTGGCATAGAAGTCAAGGAGCTAAAATCATACCAAAGAAGATTGCGTACATTTATTGTTTCCCCCAGATGGAGTGAAACTCCAAAAGGTTATAAAATAAGTTACCGGGAATATTCTGTTCTTGTCTACCAGAGAGGTAGTAGGTGGCGCTTAAAAATTGATAATGAATGGGGGAAAGAGGATTTTGAAAATATTAGCAAAGCAAAAGAGAGGGCATTTATGGTTATTGATTACAGAATAAAAAAGGAAAGAAGTGTGGCCGAACAAGGCGCTGCACTGGACGCCAATTCCGCTGCGGTCCATTGGCGCCAGTGAGCTTTGTCGATAACTGGGATTTTTTTGATCGGGTTTACTGTATTTCTCTGCATGAACGGGCGGATCGGCGAAAACAGGTACAACAGGAGTTTGCCGGTGTCGGCCTGCTTGACCGGGTGGAATTTGTGCTGGTTGCCCGCCATCCGCAGAACCGGGAGCAGGGAATTTTTGAGTCCCATATCCGTTGCCTGCAGATGGGACTTGCCGCCGGAGCAGAGAATATTCTCATCTTTGAGGACGATGTTTTTTTTCAGCGGTTTGATGCAGCGCTGTTGAAGAAAAGCTGTGAGGCCCTGGCCGCTCTGCCGCACTGGAATGTCTTCTTTTTAGGCTGTATAACTTCGGGCAGCAGGAGGTTTGCGCGGAGCGGCCTTGCTGCGGTCAGGTACCGCTGTCTTTCACACGGCTATGGCATCCACAGGGAATTTGCTGAAAAAATTGCGCGGCAGACATGGCAGGGTGTGCCCTACGACACCATGCTGAAAGGATATAATAATAATTTTTTTGCCCTTTATCCCATGTGTGCCTTTCAGGGCCGTTCCCCAACCGACAACCAGACCGTGGCCATCGACCGTCTACGCCGCCTGTTAGGCGGCCTGCCCTTTATTCAGCGGGTAAATGAATTTTACCAGAACCATAAAACAATGCTTCTGGTCAGTCACAGTGCGGGCCTGGCCCTGCTGCTCTGCTGGTGGCTGCGGTAGTAATAGATGGTAAATTTCCGACGTCTTTTCATCGTGCTCGTCATCAGCGCCAT
>JALSNT010000415.1 GCA_026986885.1 Desulfobulbaceae bacterium | reverse complement strand
CCCGGACAGGATTTATCCCCCAGACAAGTTCTTCCTGCTTACCATGGTCGTCCCGACGGGTACTCTTTCCGACTGCCCGGCTTTTCCTTGATGGGCCGCCGGATTTCACACCTCCCCCTTTGCCGCACCAGTACCTGAATCGACCCTTTTACCATCCCTGTTTCTCCGCCTGCGCAGACGCTCGGCAACCAGTACACAAAGAAGACTGGAAGCCGCCTCGTCAAGATCATCGTTGACAATGAAATATTCATACTCTCCGGCAGCCTCCATTTCCTTGCCGGCGGCAGCAAGGCGTAAGGAAACAACGGCTTCATCTTCGGTGCCGCGACCACGCAGGCGTCGGGCAAGCTCATCAAGGGAGGGCGGCGCAATAAAAATCGTCACCGGATCGTCGGCCGCCCGTACCTGGGCGGCCCCCTGGACATCAATATCCAGGATCACGTCAAGCCCGGCAGCCTGGCGACGTTCGACTTCCGCCCTGCTCGTTCCATAAAAATTGCCATGCACCTCGGCCCATTCCAGAAAACCGGAAGGCTGCCGGTCACGAATGGCCGCAAACTCCGCCCGGCTGACAAAATAATAATCCCGGCCGTCCTGCTCCCCCGGCCGGGGCGGGCGGGTGGTATGTGATACGGAAAAAACCAGGCCGGGCAGCTCGGCCATGACCTTTTTCAACAGGGTGGTCTTGCCGCAGCCGGAAGGGGCGGACAGGACTATCAACATGCCTTCAGCCACTTTTTTTTCCTGCATGCAAAAGTATTGAGCCGGGATTGCGCTGTTCCTCTTCCATCTGTGCCAGCCGCTGCGAGATGGTTTCCGGCTGCACCGAGGAAAGAACCAGATGCCCGGAATCAAGGACAAGAATTGCCCGGGTCCGCCTTCCTTCGGTAACGTCAATCAGTTTGCGTTCCCTTCGTGCCTCGTCTTTAAGCTTGCGAATCGGTGACGAACCCGGGTTGACAACGGCCAGAATGCGATTCACCTTGACCGCATTGCCAAACCCCACATTTATAAGCCGTGTTTCCATATCCGCAGGATTATTTTCCAGCCGCCGCAGCGGAAACCGCAGACAGAATACCGGTAATCTTTTTAATAACCCCGGCCCCACAATCGCCGAGACCATGTCGTGAGGCCAGATAGGCGGGATCATTATAAACGATCCAGGTCTTTCCCTGTTCGTCTTCATAAACCAGCATCTTCTGAGGCAGGTCGATGGCGATGGTCTGTCGGCACTGCATAAGAGGGGTTCCCGCCCTGGGGTTGCCGAAAACAAACAGTTGCGTCGGCCGTAATTCTTTACCGACCGAGACCGCCCCCTTTTGGTGGTCTATACGGGTAAAGAGACGCAATCCCTTCTCCTTGATAACTTTTTCCAGTCGTTGACCCGTGATCTTTACGGAATCATTGCTCTGCAGTCGCACAAGACCATCGGCGGCAAAGGAGGAAGCAGCAAAAGCAGCGAAGAAAAAACAACAGACAACGAGCATCGGAACGCTTTTCATATCTTTCATATCTTTCATATCTTTCATATTTCAATCCTCCCGGATAATGATTTGCTAAAAAATACCATTTCAACCATGGTCGGTCATGATCACAAAAACTTACTCTATATTTTGTACCTGCTCGCGAAGTTTTTCGATTTCATTTTTCATTTCCACGCCAAGATGGGCAATAGCACCGTTATTGATCTTTGACGACAGGGTATTGACCTCCCTGAGAAATTCCTGCAACAGAAAATCCAGCCGCCGACCAACCGGTTCATCACGGTTGAGAAAAGATGTGAATTGTTCAATATGACTGCCGAGACGAACAATTTCTTCGGTCACATCCGCCTTATCCGCCATGTAGGCAGCCTCCTGGGCCAGCCGGGCAGGATCAAGATCAACCTCCGCCAGCAGTTTTTCAATACGGACCTCTAATTCCCGACGACGCTTATCCACAACCGCAGGTATCTCTTCCTCAATTTCCTTAACAATGCGGGCAAATCTCCGTAACCGGCTCAACAGCTCCTCTTTGAGCGCCTGCCCTTCCCGCTCGCGCATCAGGTCACATTCATCAAGGGCATCACCCAGGGCAGCTGCCAGGGCCGGCCATTCCCGCTCCAGATCAAGTCCCTCTTCCTGACGGCCGATCAAATCGCGCAGGGCAAGCATATCGGAAAGCGTTACCTCGCCGGCAAGATCAAATTCTCTTTTAACTGTCTGCAGACATTGATGATAACGACGGGCAAGATCCATATTGACCTGCAGAAGAACACCCGCCGATGTATCACCGGACAGGGTAACATTCACTTCGACCCGGCCGCGATGCAGGCGGGCGGCAATCATCTTTTTCACCCTGTCCTCAAAGGCGACCACACCCGCTGGCAGACCGATACGCTGATCCAGAAAGCGATGATTAACGGTCTTGATTTCAACCGTCCAGCTTCTGCCGTCGACCTGGGCCTCGCCCCGTCCAAAACCTGTCATACTCCGTGGCCGCATGCACTGACTCCGTGGAAATTGATCAAATCATAAATTGAGCGTTTATACTGGCTTCCGGCTTCCGGTCGGCAGGGACGCCTGAAGCTCTGCGCTGTCAACGCAGGCGGTTCCCACCTTACCGACCACAATACCGGCGGCATAATTAGCCAGCACGGCGGCATCCCTTGTTGAACAGCCGCAGGCCAGACCAAGGGCCAGGGTGGCGGCCACCGTATCACCGGCCCCGGTGACGTCATACACCTCTTTGGCCGTCGTCGGGATGGTTTCCAGGGTTTCATCCTCCTGCCAGAGGGCCATACCGGCCTCACCCCTGGTAATGAGCACCGAACGACAGTCAATATCTTCCCGAATCTGCCGGGCGGCAATGGTGAGGCTCCCGCTGTCGGTGATCGGCATACCACTGATGATTTCTGCCTCATGATGATTGGGAGTAATGATCGTTGCCCCGACAAAACGATGAACATTTGCCGGTTTCGGATCAACTATCAGGGGCAGGGGCCGTTGCTCTTCCCGGCGAATTTCCCGCATCAACCCATGAAGACTGGTCATCAGTTCTTCGTTGATCATGCCTTTGGCATAATCCGAGACAATCACTGCATCAAAACCGGCAAGGTGTTCTTCAAGGTAGGTCAACAATTTCTGCAGGGTTTGCCTGGAGGGAACGCCTGTCTCTTCGCGATCAAAACGCACCACCTGCTGTCCCTGGGCAACGACCCTGGTCTTGACCGTAGTCGGTCGCCCGGAGGCAATCAGTCCATCGGTGGCGGCAGGAAGTTTACCCATAAGTTCAACAATCCGCTCCCCCATGGGATCAGACCCTATCATGCCGCACAGGGAACCGCTGCCGCCCAAGGAGACGATATTGCGCAACACATTGGCACTGCCGCCTAAGAGCAGCTCCTCCCGGTCGACATTAACCACGGGAACGGGCGCTTCCGGAGAGATGCGGGAAACCGAACCCCAGATAAAGTGATCGACGATAACATCGCCGATCACCAGAATTTTTACCCTGCGAAAGCGCGGCGGAATCTGCCGCAGATGCCTGCTCATCATGACGCATCCAGTTCCGCCAGCCGATCGCTCAGTCGTTCGGCGGCAAAAACAAGGGATTCCAGATCAAGAAAATCCATCACCCGGTGATCAAACAGTATCTTAACACGAGCCTCGAAACCATCGTTTGGGTCTTCATCCCAAAAGAGAAGATAATGGGGCACAAAAGGCAGTACCGGTATAATCATCGCCACATCCGCGTTTTGCCCGGGCGGCCCGGGCAAGGAGGCCAGTTGGCTGCCAAGCTGTTGCAAATCGGCACCTCTGCCGGTAAAACGTTTTGCCAGACGCTGCTCACAGTAGGTTGCCAGAGTACGGACCTTGGAAATGGAATTGGGCAGGCTTTCCATCCCGACCCAGGTACCGTCCGGCGGATTACCACCGCCGAAGGTGACATAATTATAGATCAGGATCTGGTCCCGGGGATCAGGCAGATTGCTGCCGTCCACATAAAGACTGTTCCGGCCAAGGACCACAGGACGGTTAAGATAGACAAAGGTCAGTTCATCCGGACGCGCTGCGACCCAGTCGGCGCCAAGACGACCGGCAAGCACTGAAAAATCCAGGTTTTTTATCCTGGATTTTAAATGAGCGACCAGGGCCATATCCCGTTCATCCTGTCCCCGGTCGACCACCTGCAACCCTTGCCGGCTGCTCCCCTCCTGCATAAGTTCGGACGGCAGACTATGGGGGTCGACAAAAGGGCAACCACCGGCGGCTGCACCACCCTTGGTCACCGCCACTGCAAAGGCAAGGCAGGTGGGATGCCCGCATTGCCCGCAGTTATTTTTCGGTGTCAGGGCGACAAACTCAAGTGGATTCACAACAAAAACTGCCGCAGACGGGACTATTTCTTCATAGCCTTATTCAAGGCATTGGTAATCATAGCTGTCATATCAGCGCCCTTGTCCCGGTACAACACAGCGGTATTGGGCAGGACAATGGTATAGCCGCCCTTTTTAGCCTGCTCTTTAACCACCTGCTCCAGCTTTTTCAAAATCGGGGTGAGATATTGTTCGCGCAGCTGTTTAAGTTCAAGATTTGCATCATCCTGCTTGGCACTGAGATCACGACGTTTTTTCTGGAACTCTATGGCCTTTTGCTGTTTCACCTGGGTACTCCAGGCCGAACTCTTTTTTTCAATCTCTTTCTTCAGGGCCAGCAAGGACGCTTCATCCTTTTTAAACTTGGCCCGCAGTTCATTCATCTTCTTTTCAAGCACTTTTTGGGCCTTTTTCCCGGCCACAGAACCAGCCAATACTCTTTTCATGTTAATAACGCCGATTTTAGCTTCTGCGGCATGGGCCGTGCCGGTTGTGGTGACAGACACTGCAAAAAAAGCAACAATTATAAAAATTCCGGCACTACTCAACAAACGTTTCATTACAAACTCCTCTAAAATTAAGTTAACAACACAGGCAAAAAGCAACTACACAACCGGCCTCTTAACAAAAAACCTCTTTATACCACTACCGGAAATGCACAAACCGGATGGGAAGGGTTTCCCTCCATCCGGTTTGCATGATACCAGCTTTCAACAGGCTGCTCTCGTCACACCGCTCTGCGGTGTGACGCAATCTGTGGCGCTCTGCGCCTGTTGCACGCATGAAATAAACAATGCTGATTACCAATAAAGAAAGCAGACAAAGGTAGTGGTTGCTGTTTGTCCGCTTTCGTTCCACTCAAGCAGACCTACAATGCTCATTTTCTTGTTTTTTATAACAGGAAATTAGAAGTAAGGCACTAAACGCTTTTTTGTGCGAACATGTAGGCACAAAAGATATTAAAAAAATTCCGATAAAGTCAACGGAAAGAGAAGGCCCCTTCATAGACCGGAAATGAATAAACCGAATGAAAAGAGGTTCCTTTCATCCGGTTAAACCAACGTCTCAATTGAGCGGTTACTTTACAATAACAAAATCATCACGACGGTCCTGGGCCCAGGATAATTCATCATGACCAAACAGCAGTAATTTTTCTTTACCCCAGCTGACAGTTGTCAAATGGGCGCCGTTTACTCCTAAATCCATTAGATATTTCCGTGCACTCAAGGCCCTGCGTTCTCCAAGGGCCAGATTATATTCCCTGGTACCGCGAGGGTCACAGTTGCCCTCAATACGCACATTGATTTCCTGATGGGATTTTAAAAAATCCGCATCTTTTTCAAGACGATCTACCTGGTCACCTTCGATATTGGAAGAATCAAAGGCAAAGTACACGGGCAGCATGGGCGCAGAAGTTCTTCCCTCCATGACGGAACCGTCCGTCTCTGCTGTATCCAGAGATTCCGCAGGACCCAGCCCCTCGGTCACCGTCGTTACTTCAGGTGGGACCGTTTTTTTTCCGCAACCGCCTGACAGAAAAGCAAAAACAATAAAAACAGCCGGCATCAATATCTTTACTAACGTTCCGTTTTTCAACAAAGTATCCTCCTGATGGATATGAAACCTCAATTGAGCGTTTCATTCACCTGCAAATAAAAAAAAGATCAATAATCATAAATGTTTTCTTTTAAAAGTGTTGCAGGTGAACGAAACCCTTCGGGATTTCCATTTCATCCCCAATCTGCAAGCCTTGAGCTGTCCCATGTAGGCCTAACTACAATGAAACAGCACAAAACTTGCAGATTGGGGCGAAATGAAAATCGCTCAATTCAGGTAGAACACGACCTGTTGATTTCAAGATCTGCTGCTGTCCAACCGACCGTAATTCTACCTCAATGAGGGAGGAATACAACATTTTTTTCCGCCTTGTGAAATTAGCTTGCAAAACAACAGCAGTCCATCTAAGTTCGGAGGAGTAGAATAGTCGTTTTTCATGCATGACAGGGAAAAAACATTCTGCCGGATTTATGGACGTCCAGCGACGAAGCTCCATGAAGCCGGTCGTTTTTGGGTTCCCCGCCCAGAGGCTTTACCGCTTTATATTTTTATGTGTTCATTATGATTGACAGCAAAAAACATGATTGCAATTAAATCGGAAAAGGACCTGATTGCACGCCAAAAGTTCGGGACGTTTTTTGGAGTCACCCAGGAAACCTTTGACCGGGTCTGGCAGCAGCTGCAGCAACCACAAGGAAACGGAGTTGCCTATATTTCCATGGAAATAGGTGCCGATCCCGATGTCTTTCATCCCGTACAGGACGTCCTGGAAGCAAACGAAATAACCGGCAGTGATGATCCGCTTGCCGATGCCTTCATTGAAAAGTATCTGCATGGCCCGCGGAAAATCCCCAACTACAGCGGTGGTCTTGGTGTCCTGGCCGGAGATACCTTGAAAAGTTTTGCCGATATGCATATACCGGTTCTCGCCGTCAGCCTGATGTACAGAGAGGGATACTTCTCCCAGTTCGTTGACTCCAAAGTCGGTCAGATAGATCAGGCGACCTACTGGCAACCGGAAAAGACGCCGACACTGTTCCAGCTTCATGCCCCTGACAATCCCGACACTCCCCTTGAAATTGCAGTACCTTTTTTCAATGAACGGGACGAACCGGAAGAGATAATGGCCCAGGTATGGATGAAAATGGAGATCAGTGAAGACCTTGATTATTTCGTTCCCGAATTTTTGATCGATTATGCCATTCCCTCCGCTCCTGCCTGGATACGCGAGGCTGCCGAACAGCTCTATAACGCAAAAACGACCCTGATGAAGGCCAACCAGCGTCGAATGTTGGGCTCCTGTGTTCTGCCGCTCATGGAGAGCATGGGATTTACCGCCCGTACCATTCACCTCAACGAACAGCACGGGGTCATTGTCACCCTGCACCTTATCCTGAGAGAGCTTCAGCAGCGACTTGGAAAAGATTATGCCGCCCGCATGCAGGATCAGGATATCATGCAGGCCGTGGAAACAGTCGCAAAACGCATTGTCTATACCATTCACACCCCGGTAAAAGCCGGACACGACAGGTTTCCCCGTTCCATGTACAACGGAATCAGCCACCGGGTCTGCCGGCGGATTCTTGACCTGCTGGCCAGGGAGGACGACTCGGCGGGCGAGTATAATTTCACCGCTCTGGCCATGCGGGTCAACCGGGCGGTCAACAGTGTCAGCCGGTTGCACAGAGACGTGACCCGCAGGCAATTCCCCCGCTTTGCCGATAAGATAACCGCCATTACCAATGGGGTTCATCACCGGACCTGGATCAGTGACAACCGCGCCGGCGTGTTCGACTCCTGCCCGCAGCTTGTCGGCTGGCGGCACGATCCCGGTATTTTTGCCGTGCTTTCCGCCCAATCCCCTGAGATAACGGCCGCCCTTGGCCGGGCGTGGCAACAGGATAACCGTATCCTGATTGATTATATCAATCGCATGCTGAAAATGCATCGCAACCAGATGCTGACAACATGGATCGACCCGCCCAACTATCTGTCCCGGCTGGCAGAAGCGACCGATCTGGAGACCGGTGTCTTTACCCTTGGCTTTGCCCGTCGCTTTTCAACCTATAAAAGGGCGGATCTTATTTTTGATGACATTGACGCCCTGGCCGACATCCTGCTGCGGAAACAGCAGAAGGTCAATTTTGTGTTCGCCGGCAAGGCCCATCCGGCCGATGAGCCGGGAAAAATCGTACTCAAACAGGTTATTGATATCCAGGAAGAACTGTACAAAAAAAGCAAAGGCCTGGCCAAGCTGGTTTTTATCCCCGGCTATGACATGTCGATTGCCAAAATGATGGTTGCCGGTGTTCATGCCTGGCTCAACAGTCCCAAACGACCGCTTGAGGCCTCAGGCACCAGCGGCATGAAGGCAGCCATGAACGGAACACCGAATATCAGCGTCATGGACGGCTGGTGGGTGGAGGGTTATCATAAAGGTTTGACCGGCTGGAAGTTCGGCTACGAGGGACCGGTTGCAGAGGCCAGTTTAAGCGAAGATGCCGATTCGTTACTCTATGCCGAGGATTCCCTTTCTTTTTATAAACAACTGCCGGTTGTTTTAGATCTTTTTTATGACCGGCCCCGGGAGTATCTGCAGATTGCGGTCAACAACCTGCGACTAAATGTGCCGATTTTCAACACCCATCGCATGGCAGCGGAATATGTTGCCAGGTATGACCTGCAACTCGACGGACAGACCAGGGAAAGGATCACCGGTTTTCAACAACTATATCAGAGTAATTTGTCGGGGGAATGAACAAACCCTGCTATTTGCATAATCACTGCCCATTTTTTTAAAGGAGTACAACCATGGCCCGCCACATGAACCCGAGCCGTTCCACCAACAAGACCATTGATGCCATTGACCGCAAGCGGGAGCGGGAACGTCGCTTCATGCTGAGAAAGGCAAGGGAAAATGCCCAGAACCTGGCAATTTCTCTTGTCCAGCGGCTTCTTGATGAACACATCATTGAAACGAATTCCAGTCAGGCTGTCTGTGAGGTCATAGAACGGCAGCTGGCAGGGCTGAGCGAGATGGAGGAATTCGACATGCAGTTCAAAATTGCCCCCATCCGTACCCTGACCCAGGATCCGAATATAATCAGCCTCTACATAACCCAGTATATCATCGAAGATCTTATTAATCATCCCGCCATCCAGGATGTCTTCGGTGACGATCTGGACGTATACCGGGCAGTGGATTCGATTCTTGCAAAAATTCGACCTAAATAGGACTGCTGCATAACGATCACATGAAATCTCCGCCGTCGGAACCATCTCTGCCAAACCTGGTTTTTGCCAACAGCAGAGGGGAAATCCTTGATTACGACGGCCTGAAGATGGCGGGTTGCAGCGCCGGCAGTTTTTCTCTCCCCGCAGCCGGGGATCTCATAGAATTGCCGGCAGGCAGTGAACTCTTTGTCCTTCCTGGGCGTCTGCCGGTGGGTATTGAGGAAGATACCGGCGAACCGGCACTGCTTGCAGATAACCCCTATGCGTCGGGTGAGCCGATCCAGGCCGTAGCCGCCTTCATGGCGCCGGCCTACACCGCTGTCTTTACTGCGGCCTATCAGAAAAAACATGAAGGCGCGCCGCTTCTTCCCCTTTTTGCCTATACGGCAGTGGGCTGGAAAGACGGCAAATTTTATGTGGCCGCTTTCCGAAGTGATACCGATATCCGACAAGACCCGCCTGATTTTGACCAGAACCTCATCAACAGAAAAACCGCTGCCCGCTTAGCCGCCCGTCCCGAAAACCGACTGATTCAGCACCTGGGAAAATGTTGCCTTACCTATGGCTGTCCCGCCGCCCGTAATTATTTTTTAGGACGCTGGGAAGCACCCCTTCCCTGCTCTCCTGTCTGCAATGCCGCCTGTATCGGCTGCATATCCCTGCAGCCCTCCGGCTGCTGCCCTTCTACCCAAGATCGCATTGCCTTTGTACCCACACCTGCTGAAATAGCCGACATCGCCGTTGATCATCTTCGCTCCGCCCCAAGGCCGGTGGT
>JALSNT010000414.1 GCA_026986885.1 Desulfobulbaceae bacterium | reverse complement strand
CCCGTTTTTATGGATGGCCCACAGGGTCAGGGTGGCTTCATGGATTTCCGTGCCATCCTGGTGGCCGCAGCCGGAAAGGATAACGGCAAACTTTCTGTTTTTGTTCTCTTCTCTGTTAATCATGGATTTCCCCCACACTGTAGATAGCCGGCAGGTTGCGAAAACGTTCGGCATAGTCCAGGCCGTAGCCGATTAAAAAACCTTTTTCCACCTGAAAACCCGAGTAATCGACCACAACAGCCGTTTCCCTCCGTTCAAGTTTGTTGATAAGGGCGCAGATTTTAACGGAACCTGCATGATGTTCGGCAAAGTACTGGTGCAGCCAGGCCAGGGTTGTGCCGGTATCAACAATGTCTTCCACCAGGAGAACATCTTTGCCGCTGAGGTCGATTTCCGGCGGTTTTGTCAGGCGGATTGTTCCCGAGGTCGTGGTCGCGTCCCCATAACTGGCCACCCTGATAAAATCAATTTCCAGGTCCAGGTCGATCTCTCTAACAAGGTCGGCTAAAAAGATAAAGGCCCCGTTCAGTACCCCGATGAGAACAAGAGGACGTCCCCTGTAGGTTTTGGTTATTTCCCGGCCCAGTTCCCGTACCCTTGCACGGATTTTCTCTCTACTGAAGAGAATATGCTTTGCGGTCATTATTTTTCCTGCCATTTTTGCAGCAGGGTTCGGGCCTTTTCTCTTTCTTGAAAATCACCCTTGTCTGCCAGTGCGGTTTTCAGCTCGCTGATGGCCTGCCCCCGTTTCCCCTCACCAAAAAGGGCTAACGCCAGATGATAGCGAAGAATCGGCATTCCGGGCTGTTTTTCAACCGCCTGGGCAAATTGGTTGCGGGCAAGACCATATGATTTTCGTTTATAATGAACCCAGCCCAGGGTGTCAATGATGTGTACTTCATCGGGGAGTTGTTCCTTGGCAATCATTGCCAGCCGCAGGGCCTCGCCGAGATCAGGCTGCGGTTCTTCGGCGATCAGCCAGGCAAGATTGTTGGCCGCTGCCGCAAAATCAGGCTGAATGGCAAGGACCTTATGATAATACTTTTTTGCCTCTTTGCTGTCACCCTGCTGCTCAAGCAGGGCACCGATCCCCATGAGTGCCTGGATATTTTTAGGATTTTGTTCCAGCAGTGATCGGTATTCGCTGATGGCCTCTCCCGTCTTGTGTTCTTTGTTAAAAATGGCTGCACTCAGGCTGTAAGTTCGCGGATCCTGGGGCGCCAGCTCCTGGGCCTTTTTTATATTTTTCAGGGCTTGGTCATACTGCTTTTCACCCATCAGCATACTGGCGAGCAGAATAAGGTCGCCGACACTCTTTGGGGCTTTTTCGATTTGTTTTTTGACAAGAGTAATGAGTTGTTCATTGGACTTGCCGTTATTTTTTTCAATGCGAACGAGGTTTAACAGGGCCAGGGTATTGCCGGGCTTGAGGCTGAGGAGTCGCTTAAAGGTTTCAGCGGCCTTATCCATCTTTTGAGCGCCCATGTAGGCAAGACCGAGGTTGCCGATGATTTCCACGTTTTCGGGAACTTTATTATCCATCTCCGTAAGCATTTTGATGGCGTTTTTGTAATCCCCGGAAAATAGAACCGCCTTGGCCAGCAGCAGGGCGGCGTTGAAGTTCTTAGGATTGAGTTTCAGGGAGATGGCAGCCTCCCGTTTGGCGCCATCGAAGTCGCGGGAACGCAGGAGAAGCAGGGCCTGCAGCGCGTGGTATTTTCCTGCACGCGGGTTTCGTTTAATGGCCTCACCGGCGCTGTTTCGGGCTAATTCCAGCTGTCCTGTATTCATCTGGGCCAGGGCTTTGACAAAAAAAGGTTCCGGCCAGCGAGGATAATTTTTGGTCAGGGTTTCCAAAATATCAAGTGCCTGCTGATTCTTTCGTTCTTTGAGAAGGAATTTGGCATGGACAAGATTGGCACCACCATTTTTTGGATTTTCTGCCAGGATTTCATTCATCAGCTTTTTTGCCTGTTCATACTTTTTCTGTTCAAAATAGTAATCCGCAAGCCGTGCTTTGATATCCTGGGGATTTTTTGCATGCTCAATCGCTGCCTGATATGCTTTTTCCGCCTTGTCCGTCTGCCCGGACCGGCGATAAAAATTGCTAAGAATAAGGCGCAGCCTGTCGTTGTCCGGGAACTTGTCGACGGCGGTTTTCAGTATTTGTTCCGCCTTGTCATGGCGACCGGTTTGATTGTACAGGTTGGCCAGTTGGATATATGGTGCCGGTTTGTCGGGAAAATGTTTGATCATGTCCTCTGCTGTTGTCTCAGCTTCTTTGTTTTTTCCCTGGGATCGATAAAACAAAAACAGTAACTGCTGATTGGACAGCTTGTCGGGATTGACCTCAATTGCCTTTTTGAAGGCGCCTTCTGCGGCATTATTGTCCTTGCG
>JALSNT010000413.1 GCA_026986885.1 Desulfobulbaceae bacterium | reverse complement strand
GTGTACATCATGGCAGAACTCGGGTTGAGTTTATCCCGCTTACGGGCCGTACCCACCAGTTACGATTGCACGCAGCCCATGAAATGGGCCTGAATTGTCCCATTGTCGGCGACCGCCTGTACGGGAGCCGGCAGCCGGGAGAGCGGTTGTTGCTGCATGCCTGCTATCTGCGTTTTATCCACCCCGGAACCGAAAAAAGAGTGATTTTCCGTTCTCCCTTGCCTTTTTAATCCGGACAGTCCGCAAAGGTGGTCGCTAAAGGTCGAAAAACATTGCAGCATGGCGAAATATCCGGGTTAATCATTGTTGTTTCTCGCTCTGCTCTCCAAAACCAATATGCTGCGGGGGCTGACCAGGGCGGTTCTTCTCGGCAGTGGTTTCTGAAGTTCCCGGTCAATAATATCATCGGGAGTATCGGCGGCCGTGTTTATGCACAGGTGCCAGCAACGGTCTTCAACTTTCGGCAGATACATCCGTATTCCCTTATCCGACATATTAAAGATAAGATGCAGGTCTTCTTCTTCCGCTTCCACCCGGCTTATGGTGCAGGCCAGCAGTCGGGCCTCGGGATCGTTCCACTGCGGCTTATGTAACCTTTTGCCGTGCCAGCAGATGTCGGGCATGCCGGATATCTTGACCGTCTTTCCTGTGAAAAAGCGATTTCGCATAAGCAAAGGATGTCGTTTGCGAAAGCCGATCATCCCCCGGGTAAACCTGTACATCTCCTGATTTTTTTTTGGCAGCGTCCAGTCAAACCAGGAGAGTTCATTATCCTGGCAGTAGCAGTTGTTGTTGCCCTGCTGACTGCGCAGCGCTTCATCTCCGGCAAGCAGCATGGGGACTCCCCGGCTGAGCATGAGGATGGCGATAAAGTTTTTTGCCAGCCTGAGCCTGAGCGCCAGGATCTCCGGATCATCGGTTCTTCCTTCAACTCCGCAGTTCCAGCTGTAATTATGGTCGTCGCCGTCGCGGTTGTCCTCGCCGTTGGCCTGGTTATGTTTTTGATTATAACTGACCAGGTCATTGAGGGTGAACCCGTCGTGACAGGTGATAAAATTGATGGAGTTGGTCGGCATCCTGCCCTGGGACTGATAGAGATCACTGGAGCCGGTCAACCTGGTGGCGAACTCGGCGATAAGCCCTCCGTCGCCCCGGACAAACCGGCGCACCACGTCCCGGTAGCGGCCGTTCCATTCCGCCCAGCGATAGCCGGGAAAACCGCCCACCTGGTACAGGCCGCCGGCGTCCCAGGCCTCGGCAATGAGGCGGGTGTGGGCCAGGATGTCGGAGAATTCAATGCTCCAGACCACGGGCGCGTGATACATGGGGTTGCCGTCTTCACCCCGGGCCAGGATGGAGGCCAGGTCAAAGCGAAAACCGTCCACATGGAATTCCCGCACCCAGTATTCCAGTGATTCGATGATAAATCTGGCCACCAGCGGATGATTACAGTTGACCGTATTACCGCAGCCGCTGAAGTTTTTGTATTGACGTAAATCATCCTCGTTAAGGTGGTAAAATGCCCGGTTCATAAGACCTTTGAAGTTGATGACCGGTCCATTGATTCCACCTTCAGCCGTGTGGTTATAGACCACATCGAGAATGACCGAGATGCCGGCTTTGTGTAATGCCTTGACCATATCCCGGAATTCTGTCCTGTGTGTTCCGGCAAGCGGTTGAACGCAATACCCGGGATGGGGGCTGAAAAAGGAATGGGTTGCATAACCCCAGTAGTTTTTCAAACCAAGGTCACGGACCTGATCCGGCACATCGTATTCATCATAGGCCATCACCGGCAGCAGCTCAATGGCATTGATGCCGAGCTTTTTCAGGTAGGGGATTTTTTCAATTATGCCGGAGAAGGTGCCGGGATGGCTAACTTCGGAATTTGGATGCCTGGTAAAACCGCCCACATGCAGTTCATAAATAATTTCCTGTTCACAGGGTCTGCGCAGGGGCCTGTCCCCTTGCCAGTCATAGCTGTTTTCGCTGACAGCCAGTCCTCGCATCGAGGGACCGCTCCGGCGTGATTTCGGTCCTTTGTCATAGGGTCGCTGCCAGAGGTTGTCCGTAACTGCCCTGGCCCAGGGATCCAGCAGCTCGATTTCGGGATCAAATCGATATCCCCTGGCCGGATTGTTTGGCCCCTCAGCCTTCCAGGTGTAGGTTACTTTTTCATTTCCTGTCAGGCCTTCGATAAAGACATGCCAGAAAAAAAAGGTGCGGTTGCTCTCCGGATTTAACTCAATGGTCTGAAACGGCTGCCGACTGTCCGGTTTTTTGTACAGCAGCAATTGCATCCGGGTGGCATGCCGGGAAAAAACACAGAAGTTGGTGCCGCTTTCCATGGGAGTGGCGCCCACCGGGTAGCGGTGTCCGGCATGGACGACGTATGTGATCGC
>JALSNT010000412.1 GCA_026986885.1 Desulfobulbaceae bacterium | reverse complement strand
CGGAGCCGGACTCCCCGACAAGGGCATGGGTTTCCCCCTGATTTATGCGCAGGGAAACCCGACGCAGTACCTTTTTTTCTCCTGCCGGTTCCTGATCGGAAAGAAAGGATAGGCAGAGCTGATCAATGGAGAGTAATGGCTGCATTGTAAAAAAAAAAATTAACAAAGATACCGGATGACGGTTATGTACCTGCTGATGAGATTTTATGTAAACTACAACATGACGGAGACGCGGGCAACCGGAAGATTGTCCCCTCACCGGAAAAGACAAAACCGAAATTCTCAATTTCGGTGAAATTTGACCGCATCCCAAAACTTCGATCTGCGGCGTCTTCTATGCCGGGAGAATCCAACATGCTATTTCCCCGGAGATTATATTTACCTGTATATTTAAATTTTTTCTTTTCACTAAGACATCAAACTTGAAAGAACCGGGTAAATTGAATAGCATGCTCTTTCATTCTTCGAACCTTTTGCCTGATGAAAATAACGGGTATGGAAATACCTTTTGTTGTGTTTTTCCGGGTAAATATAACGCTCAATTCAGGTATGAACAGAGAGCAGTCACATGGTAGTCGTCTTTTTGACGTGGCAAAGTTTATCCTTGTTCTTGCGGCCTGCGGCTATCTTCTTATGCGCGGCAGCGCCGGGATCGGTTATAACTGGCACTGGCAGACTATTCCCGGGTATTTGTTCACCTATGACGGCGGACATCTGCAGATGGGGCCGATCATGCAGGGCTTATTGGTTACCCTGGAGATAACTTTTTTCAGTCTTTTACTGTCTGCTTTCATTGGGCTGGCTGTTGCTCTACTCCGGCTTTCCAATTCCCTGGTCGGTCGTTTGTCGGCAAGGGTCTATCTGGAGACGATTCGCAATACTCCTCTGCTGGTACAGATTTTTTTCCTGTATTTTGTCATGGCTCCAATTCTGGATATTGGTCGTTTTACCACCGGCGTCCTGGCCCTCAGCTTTTTTGAGGGCGCTTATGCCTCGGAGATTATCAGGGCAGGTATCGTCGCCGTCCCTGTCGGCCAGTGGGAGGCTTCCCATGCCCTGGGCCTTACTGGGTTTGCTACCTACACATCGGTAATTATTCCCCAGGCCCTGCGTCGTATTCTGCCACCGTTGACCAGTCAGGCTGTTTCCCTGCTCAAAGATTCCGCTCTGGTCAGCACCATTGCCGTGTATGATCTCACCATGGAGGGACGAACAATCATCGCGGAAACCTTTTTAACTTTTGAAGTCTGGTTTACAGTAGCGGCCATTTATCTCGTGGTGGCACTTCTGCTGTCTCTGCTTGCCGATCAGGCAGAAAAATATTTCCAGCTTTCCTGAAACTATTTCATGAATGGACAAGACAGCCCTAAGGCGGAACATCCCATCATAGAGGTTTGTCGAATATACAAAACCTTTCCCGGCCCGGTTGTCGCTCTGCAGGACTTTTCCATCAGTGTCGAACGAGGGGAAGTATTAGTGGTAATCGGTCCGTCCGGTTCCGGCAAATCCACATTTTTACGTTGTCTCAACGCGCTGGAGGAAGTCGACTCCGGCACCATTGTCATTGATGGCATTCCCCTTGATGAGGATGAGGCCAACCGGCTGGAGATTCGGCGGCAAGTGGGGATGGTTTTTCAATCGTTTAATCTTTTTCCCCATCTCAGTGTACGGGGAAATGTGGACCTTGCCCAAAGACTGGTGCAGAAAAAAAGTCGCAGACAGGCCGCTGAATTTTCCCTGTACCTGTTGAACCAGGTCGGCCTTGCCGGGATGGCGGACAGATACCCGGGACAGTTGAGCGGCGGCCAGCAACAGCGGGTTGCCATTGCCAGGGCCCTGGCAATGATGCCCAAAATCATGCTTTTTGATGAGGCGACTTCGGCACTGGACCCGGAAATGATCGGCGAGGTGCTGGATGTAATGCGACAGCTTGCCGTTGATGGTATGACCATGGTGGTGGTGACCCATGAGATGGGATTTGCCCGCGAGGTGAGTGACAGGATCCTGTTTATGGAAGAAGGACGTATTGTCGAAACAGGCAAAAGTGAAGAATTTTTCCGAAATCCCCGGAAAGCACGTACCCGTGAGTTTCTGCAACAGATTTTGTAGGAGAAATATATTACTTAAATTGAGCGGTTAACTCATTTGCAATTAACAAAAGATAAATGATTACAAAATGTTTTCTTTATAAAAAGTTGCCGGTAAGCGTAAACTCCCGATGAGTTAGCCGCTCAATTGGGCAAACATTTTTTCATGACATGTTTTCAGATGGTATGCGACTATCAGTGGTGATGGTCTCGTAAAAAGTCGCAAGCCGGTTAAAGGCTTTAAATCCGTCATTCCCGAGGCAGCGTCATCCCCGAGTGTTGTTGTCGGGGACGGGGATCCATAATTCCATGAAACAACTGGATTCCCGCCCAACTGACTGCGGGAATGACAAGACGGGTATGATGCAGGATTATGGATTTGAAGACTGTTTACGGCTATGTCAGTGGTAACAAACAACAGCAACGAGAAACAGAGGAAAGGAGTAACCATGTGTAACCGGATATTTTTCTATATTTTTTTTATTCTTTTTAGTTTGACGGCGACGAGTGGTCTTTTTTGTGCGCCATTTGTCCAGGCCGGCGGGCTGCAACAGAAAATTGCTGCAGAAAGTGTCATTGAGCAAATTATTCACCGGGGTACTCTCCGGGTGGGCATGGATATTTTTGTTCCCTGGGCCATGAAGAATAAAAAGGGGGAGCTGATAGGGCTTGAAATTGATGTGGCCCGCCGGCTGGCCGAGGATATGGGGGTTAAGGTACAATTCGTTCCTACCAGGTGGTCCGGCATTATCCCGGCGCTTATTGCCGATAAATTCGATGTTATTATCGGCGGTATGAGTGTTACTCCCAAGCGTAATCTCAAGATAAATTTTACCCGGCCTTATTATTATTCGAGCCAGGGCCTGCTGGCTAATATCAAAATGACCAGGGGGTTTACTCTTAAGGATTTCAACAGGCCCGGTGTCACTCTTGCCGCCCGTCTCGGGTCCACCGCCGCTCTGGCCGCTAAAAAGAATTTTCCCCTGGCAAAGCTCAGACTTTTTGATGATGAGCCCTCTGCCGTCCAGGAGGTGCGCAACGGACGTGTTCATGCCATGGTAGGGTCCCAGCCGCTGCCCGCCCAGATGGCCGCTGATAATCCCGGCCTGCTGAAGGCCTACCCGGAACAGTTGCTGAAAGAACCCATCTGTTTCGGCGTCCGCAAAGGTGATGTTGATGCCTTGAATTTTTTTAACAACTGGATTGAGATTCAACATTCCAGGGGCTGGGTGCGGCAACGGTATGCATACTGGTTCGAGTCCACTGCCTGGAAAAAAGAGATGTAATCATAAATCGCTCAAATTTCGGTAATTTTTTAAAATTTTTGATTTTTTTTGATCCTGAATCGTCCAGCCCGTCCGTGATCGGTCACCGCAACCAAAAAAATACCCGCCTGGATCTTATTCTGCTGGCGCTGATATTTTCAGCGCTGGCATACCTGGGTTACCGGGTAACCATGCAGTTGCAGTACACCTGGCACTGGTCCGTTATTCCGCAATACCTTTTCAGATATGATGAGCAGCAGCAGCGATGGGTGGCCAACTATCTTGTTCTTGGTCTGCTGACCACGCTTCGCCTGAGTATCTATGCGGGAATACCGGCACTGCTCATCGGGCTGTGTATGGCACTGGCCAGAACCAGTAACAGCCTGTTTCTGCAGATGACGGGCCGCACCTATATTGAGCTGTTGCGTAATCTGCCGCCGTTGGTTATTATTTTTCTGGTTTATTTTTTTCTTGCCGATCAACTGACGCCGTTATTAGGCCTTGACGAGCTGGTTATGCATATTTCACCGCAGGCGGCACATATGCTTGCGGTGTTTGTGGCCCCGCCGGCGTCGTTGTCCGCTTTTTTATCGGCGGTGTTGACCATGGCCGTCTTTGAAGGCGCCTACATCGCCGAGATCCTGCGCGGCGGCATTGAAGCCGTGGCCGGAGGGCAATGGGAGGCGGCCCATGCCCTGGGGTTGACCCGTGGTCAGACTCTGCGCCATATTATTCTGCCGCAGACCTTTCGCCAGGTGCTGCCGCCGCTGGCCGGGCAGTTTATCTCTCTGATAAAAGACTCGTCCATTGTTTCCGTGATCTCCATTCAGGAATTGACCTATCAGGGTACCCAGTTGATGGCCTCCACCTACATGACCATTGAGGTCTGGCTGGTGGTTGCCCTGTTGTATTTTCTCCTCACTTTCCCCTGTTCCCTGCTGCTCGGCAGACTGGAGCAGTCCTATGCAGAGAAGCCATTTTGAAGGGTTGGGTAATGATACGGCTGCAGGGTATATGGAGGTGATTTGTTATGATTTCCCGGCCTGCTTTTCTTGTATAACATGACTATATACACATGTGTCTGCCGGTTTTTTTTCATAAATTTAGTGCATTACTCCCCATTTCCTGTCATAAAAAACAAGAAATTTTAAGGCACATTGCAGGAACGCGCTCCTGCTTCTGCGGTTTGACATTCGATATTTGTAGTTATGTCGGGCTGCAGGTATTCCGGCTTAGTTTTTTGGTAGTTGAGGTCGTGGCCCATTGCCTTTCGGCCCTGGCATGTTTGTCGGAAGAAAAGGTTAAAAGCTTATGCCGCCGTTAACAGCAATTTTTCAATACAGGGAAAGAATCACCTGCACGCAACCGATGAAATATTTATTTCACTCCCCGGCCAAAAAAGGAATATGTCTGCTCCTGTTGTTCTGTCAACTGTTGCTGCCGGTGAGCAGCTTTTCCATGACCATTGGAGAAGAACGTGAAATAAGCGAAAAACTTCTCTATTCGGTCAGGGCTCAATTCCGCCTGCTTGATGATCCGGATATCAGTCAGTATATCAATGAACTCGGCAACCAGGTTTTGACCATCGCCGGGCCGCAGTATTTTGATTATCATTTTTTTGTGGTGCGCAGTAATCAGTTTAACGCCTTTGCCGCCCCCGGCGGCCTGGTATTTTTTTATACCGGTTTAATCATGAAAATGAACTCGGAAGACCAGCTGCTCAGTGTGCTTGCCCATGAGATCGGCCATGTGGTCAGTCGGCATATTGCCCAGCGCATAGACAGGGGAGGGAAGATAAGTGCCATCACCATGGGACTTGCCCTGGCCAGCCTTGCCCTGGGAAATCCGGCCCTTGCCCAGGGATTGTTTACCGGCTCCCTGGCCACCGGCCAGGCCTTGAATCTTCATTACTCCAGACAGGATGAGGAACAGGCCGACCGGCTCTCCTTTGGCTGGATGCGTAAAATGCACCGTAATCCCATTGCCATGGTGGCCATGTTGCGAACCATGCGCCGCATAACCCGCTATCGTTCCGGCAAGCTGCCCCAGTATCTTCTTACCCATCCAAATCCGGAAGCGCGGTTGAACTATGTTGAATCATTGCTTGAAAACGATCCGGACCAGAAAAAACCCGGCTATTACCGGCAAACGGATAATTTCCGTTTTCTGCGTTTTAAATACCGGGCCATGAGCCAGTCCATGGACGTGGAGCGGATGCGGGTGATCTGCACCAGTTTGCTGACCGATGCCAAGGATCCGGAGCAACAGATCATGGCCCGGTACGGCCTGGCCCTGGTTGCCAGGGAGGAGCATAATTATATCCGGGCCACCGAGCTGCTTGATAAGGTTATTGAGCAGAACCCCGGCCGTGATATTTTAAAGGTAGACAAGGCAGTGCTGGCCATGGACAGCGGTAAACTTGATGAGGCCGTAAACCTGCTTGAGTACGCTGTACAAAGGGATCCAACGGATATGTATGCGGTTTTTGAACTTGCCCGTGTACAGTCACAGCAGAAAAACTACCGGCAGGCACAACAACTGCTTGACAAGGTCAGCCGGGTTATGCCCGATTATGCACAGCTTTACTATGAATATGCCCGGATAAAAGCAGGGCAGGACAGACCGGGGGAGAGCAATTTTTATCTTGGGAAATATTATCTTTACGAGGGAAGAATCAAACAGGCCAAGGAGTATCTTACCAGGAGCGCGAAAGATACTACCTTGTCCCAATCGATTCGTGACGAGGCCGCCTCTCTTTTAAAACGGTTACAGAAACTGGACAATTTATAACCGATAAGCCACGGAATCCATTAATATGCTGAAACGTTTTTCCATTTCTCTGGAAGATGACCTGCTGGCTGGATTTGATACCTATATCGGCAGGCATGGTTATTCAAACCGGTCCGAGGCGGTGCGTGATCTTATTCGCAAGGCATTGGTTAAGGAGGAATGGGCCGATGACAGCGAAGTGGTCGGGGTGGTAACCATGGTGTATGATCACCATAAATCACAGCTCCAGGAACGGATCACCGAGCTGCAGCACGATTTTTATGAACTTATCACCTCAACCACCCATATCCACATGGATCATCACAACTGCCTGGAGGTCACCATTGTCAAGGGCAAGGCCTCGCAGGTACAGGAACTGGCCGGACGTCTTATTGCTTTGCGCGGCGTAAAAGACGGCAGCCTGACCATGTCCTCCACCGGCGGACATCTGCGGTGATCCTCGATGGGCAGTGCCTGGATTGAGCGGTAACCGTCATGGACGGACCATGACTTTTTACGGAATCATCGGCACACAAAATCCATACGATACAGGAGGGGATATGCAGATAGCATCCTACAGGTTTGATCGGGTCGAGTTTGCCGGATCCCTGGGAGACCTGGGGACACTTATTCCGTTGTCGATCGCCCTGGTAATGGTCAACGGCCTCAGCTTTACTTCGGTCTTTATGCTGGTCGGTATTTTTTATTGTGTCTCCGGATTCTATTTTCGACTTCCCGTTCCGGTACAGCCTTTAAAGGTCGTCTCGGCCATTGCCATTGCCTTTCCCGACAAAATCACCCTGCCGGTGATGTCGGCCACCGGCATCCTTTTTGGAGTTTTTCTCATTTTTTTAGCCGGTACAGGGCTTATAGACCGGTTAGCCAGGTTCTTTACCAAGCCCATTGTGCGCGGTATCCAGTTAGGACTGGGCTTTATACTTATCACCAAGGGGATCGCCCTGATTCGCAGGCCGACACTTTTTATCGGCAATACGGGAGAACTTCTGATCTTTCACGGTTTGTCGGTAAATCTCCTGGTCGGAATTTCGGCCGTGGTTCTTGTCCTCTTTTTCCTCGCAAACCGTCGTTTTCCGGCAGCGCTGGTAGTGGTGATTGCCGGTATATGCGTCGGTGTTCCGTTCGGCTCTTTTCACGCCATGCAATGGAACTTTGGTCCAACCGCTATCCATTTGTTCCGGCCGCATGTCAACGATTTCACCACGGCGCTCTTTCTGCTGGTCATACCGCAGATTCCATTGACCATAGGCAATGCCGTCATTGGTACGACCGATACGGCCCAAACACTTTTTGGTAAGGGTGATGTAACGGCAAGGGTATCAAACCGCAGCTTTTCTCTCAGCATGGGAATAGCAAACATAGCGGTCGGCCTGCTGGGTGCAATGCCCATGTGTCACGGTGCCGGCGGCCTTGCCGCCCATTACCGTTTCGGGGCCAGAACCGGCGGTTCAAACATCATGATCGGGATTCTTTTTATTGTTATTGCCCTGGTATTCGGAAAAATCGGCATCTCCCTTCTCTCTTCCATTCCCAATGCGGTCCTTGGGGTTCTTTTGCTGTTTGCCGGTCTTGAGCTGGCTCTTCTGGTCAGGGACCTCCGGAAGAGGCAGGAGTTGTTCATTACCTTTCTCATTGCCGGGATCGGCCTTGCCACAACAAACATGAGTATTGCCTTTGCCTCCGGTATCGTTGTTGCCCGGCTTTTACAATGGCAAAAAATTGAAATTTAATTCAGGAGAGTCCGGGCTCTGGAACAAGGGGGGGCGGCCGTGACGGATGTGCCGGGCGCAGGCAGGATGTATTACGGTCCAGCGGCTATTTATTCCGTCGCCAGTTAGGGTGGGTAATATTGAATTTATGTATTTTGTAATTCAAGGCCCGTGGGCTGATGCCTAACTGTTTAGCAGCATTTTTCTGCACCCACAGGCTCTCTTCCAGTGCCCGCAGGATGAGATCTTTTTCATGAATTTCCAAAGGTTCCACCCTGGTTGCCTTGCCGGCTTTGCCCCGGTCGTGAAAATCTGGAATCTGGATGGAATCGGGGGAGATCCTGTTATTGTCTTCCAGGATAACGGCCCGCTCAATGGTGTTGGCCAGTTGCCTGATGTTGCCTGGCCAGTGGTAGCTCTTGATCAAGGCGATGGAATCCTCGGAAAAACCGTCCAGCCGTTTTTTCAGACTGATGCATGATTTTTCCAGCAGCCGATTTGCCAGGGGTTCAATGCACAGAGGTCTCTCCTGCAGCGGCGGTAATTTTACCGGCAGTACATTGATTCGGTAATAGAGATCTTCACGAAATTTTCCGTCCTTAATCTGCTTGATAAGGTCTTTGTTGGTTGCGGCAATGACCCTGACATCAACCTTGATGGTTTTGTTGCCGCCCACCCGTTCAAAGGCTTTTTCTTCCAGGACCCGGAGCAGTTTCGTTTGAATTTCCAGTGATATTTCCCCGATTTCATCAAGAAAAATGGTGCCGCCGTTGGCCTGCTCAAAACGGCCGATTCGCTGTTTGTCGGCACCGGTAAAAGATCCTTTTTCATGGCCGAACAGCTCGCTTTCCAGCAATGCTTCCGGGATGTTGGCACAGTTGATTTTGATAAACGGTTTATTGTGTCGGGGAGAGTTGTAATGAATGGAGCCGGAGAGAAAGCTTTTGCCGGTGCCGGTATCACCGGTGATGAGAATTGTCGAGTCGGTGGCGGCAAATTTTTTCAGGCTGATGATAACCTTTTGAAAAGACGGGCTTTCAGCAATGATGGAGTCAAAATCATAAACAATGTCCTGTTTTCTTCTGAGATAATCAATTTCGTTTTGCAGTTCACGCTGTTTAAGTGCTTTCTGGACCACGAGTTGTATCCTGGTCGGAGAAAATGGTTCGGCAATGAAATCAAAGGCGCCCCGTTTAATGGCCTGGACAATAAGTTCCGCTTTTTCCGATTTACTGGTTATAATGATAGGTGTATGGGGTGTCTGGTTACGGGTCTGTTCCAGCAGAGAAAAAGCGCCGCCGTTATCACCTTTGACGTTCATGAAAATAACGTCATACTGCCGTTTATTCATCTCCCGTTTAAAAGATTTGGGATCATTGCGAAAAATAATCTCCGACGTGTCGGCCAGGGCGGCGTGAATATTTTTTTGGTTGTCGGCCAGCCACTCATAGGCGAGTATCGTAAGCTTGCTCGTCTCCATATCGTTGTGTAGGCAGAGGTTGTGTTTCAATTATGTTATCACAATATCTTTTTTGTAATTATAGGCCTTTTTCAATGAAATGCAAAGGAGATATACTATTTTGCATGGAAAAAAATGATCATACGGGAAATAATTAGCAGGCAATAACAGGGATATGGGAGACAACAACGCGATATCATTACCGGAAGACGAGTTGATGATGGAGCTGGCCTTGAAAGAGGCACTCAAGAGTGAGGCCCTGGGCGAGGTGCCGGTCGGGGCTGTGTTGACCGGTTCGGGCAAGGTCATCGCCGGCGCCGGCAATATTGTGCGGACCGGTTGCGACCCCGTGGGCCATGCGGAAATAAGGGTTCTGCAAAAGGCGGCTCAACGACTGCATAATTATCGGCTGCCCGGAACAACACTATATGTCACCCTTGAGCCGTGTGCAATGTGCGCCGCCGCCCTGGTACACGCTCGCATAGCAAGATTGGTTTTCGGGGCCGAAGACCCCAAAGGTGGCGGCGTAATTTCACGCTATGGTATTGGTCGGGATGGCCGTCTCAACCATTCTTTTGCCGTTAGCGGGGGAGTACTTGAGGAGAGATGCCGCCTGCTTTTACGAAATTTTT
>JALSNT010000411.1 GCA_026986885.1 Desulfobulbaceae bacterium | reverse complement strand
CCGAGGAAAAGTTTGTAATACGTCGTATTATAATGACGCCGGTACAGGCACCGGGCAGCCCATGATGGGTATCGGCTGATGGCGGAAAAAATGTTTTTCCGGGGAACGGTTTGCGGCAACCGGGGGTTTACCCTGATGGAGATCATGCTGGCTACTCTGATTTTAGCCATGGTTGTCAGCATGATTACTCTGTCCCTTTCCGGTTCCCTGCGAGTCGTTGCTGCGACCAGGGATCAGGGAGATGTCTATTATCGTGCCCAGGTGGCCATGGCGCGAATATGCGACGACCTTGAATCGGCAATCCTGCCCGCTGGTGCCGAATTTATCGCTCACCCTCCGGAGCATGTTGATAAGGCGCGGCCCATGCTGGAGTTTGTTTCCATGGCCCATCTGGTGTTTGATCCCCAACATGGGCAACAGGGCATGGGAGAGATCGGTTACCTGCCGGCACTGGACCCGGAGGCCGACGGACAGCTGCTCCTGTTGCGTCGTGACCGCCTGGCTGTACCGCAGGCAGGGAAATCAACAGACGATGCAGGTGGGGATCAAGGTTTTTTACTCACTGATCATCTGAAATCGGTGGTATTTACCTATTTTGATGCCCAGGGGGAAAAACATGACTCCTGGGACACCAGGGTTGATCCGGATGCAAGTGCCGATGAAAAAAAACGCAAACATCGGCTGCCGGCGGCAATAGGATGTACTCTGGAATTCTGGTTGGATCAGGAACAGGAAACAAGCCTTCGCTTCCAGACCAGGATTATTATTCCCACGGCCGTTATCCGAACAGAAAAGCCGTAATAGCGATAATATGAAGGATGAGAGTCGTTTTATCCTGTGGCGCTTGTTGCGCAGGTTGAATATCTGCAGGTATTGGCCGCAAGCTGTGGCTGCTGATTCCGGCATGGCCCTGTTGATGACCCTGGCGGCCATAAGTTTTCTGGTTGCTGTTACCGTTGGTCTGGCAACCAGTGTCAACCTGCAGATGCAGGCAGCCCGTAGTCTGCAAATCTCCACCCGCCTGGATGCGACCCTGGCCTCCGGCCTGGCCCTGGCCCGTGCTGCTCTATATGCAGATCAGCAGCAACAGCAATATGACACCCTGCTGGACGGCTGGAATAACCTGGATAAGGAAAAATTGAAGAAACTTGCAGGTGATATCGACGTAGACATTCATGTCGGCGATATGTCGGGAAGGATTCAGATAAACAGGCTGGTGCTTACTAAAGAGGATAAAAAGAAAGGTGGGCCTGGATTAGGACGGAGGGCCGGCGGCAGGAATGGAGGCAACGGCAGGCAAACAAATGTGGAGAAACTGCAGCGCCGGCTCTGGCTCCGTTTTCTGCTCTCAGGAAAATTTGCCGTTGACGGACAGGAAGAGGCCGTTGCCCTGGTCGATACCCTCAGTGACTGGCTGGATGAAGATGATAATGAAAGGGACCACGGTGCGGAAAACGGCTATTATCAGTCATTGCCGGTTCCTTATAGGTGCAGGAACGGCCGGTTGCGTTACCCGGAGGAATTGCTGCTGGTCAAGGGGTTCACCCGGAAGATTGTCTACGGCGACAAAGAACATGAAGGAATCATTGATTATTTGACAATTTATGGCCAGGATGGCAAGATAAATATAAACACGGCCCCTGCCGTTGTCCTGCAGGCGTTGACCGCCGGTCTGGATGAAGAGATGGTGGCGTCTCTTATTTCCTTTCGTCAGGAAAAAGATAATCTTATTGCCTTGAAAAATCCACAATGGTACAGGCATGCCCCTGATTTTCCTGGTGATATCATCCTTGACGCAGGTCTGGTCACCACGAAAAGTTCTTTTTTTTCCGTCAGCATAACAGCAGGAGACAATGGATGGCTCCGGACCGGTAAAGGTATGCTTTATCGGGATCCGAAGACCAGACAGCAGGATCTGCTCAGCTGGCAGGTTGAATAAACCGGCATGACCGGACCGGAATAAAACAGACCACGGCCGTAACCGGCGAGAAATGAAAACAGCCGGGACTGCAACCACTTTGAGGGCTGTTTTGGTGCAAAAAAGATATTTTTTGCAGGTGCAACTCTCATACGAATTCAGGCAAATTAAATTATCATCTGTCCTCTGTTACGGATAAATGCCCTGGTAAAAGACGCATATAATGGCACATACAATCCTCAGCCTTGATATTCGTGAAGACCTTCTCTGCGGCCTTGTCGTTGAGCAAAACCCGGCTGATCTGCTTGTGCGTGCCTGCGGAGCGGTTAAGGTTGACGGGCCGGATCGCTTTTCCGCCGCGCTCTCCGAGCTGCTTACCGAGCTTGATGTTGTCGTAGACGGTTGCGTTATCGGTCTGCCGCTGTCAACGGTCAGTCTGCGTAACTTGACCCTGCCCTTTACCGATCGGAAAAAAATGGCACAGGTGCTG
>JALSNT010000410.1 GCA_026986885.1 Desulfobulbaceae bacterium | reverse complement strand
ACCAGGGCGCACTCGGCGCCGAGATGGATGGATTTCAGGTACGAGGTCGGATAAAGCATCTCCTGCATGCCCGGCCCACCCTTGGGACCTTCATAGAGGATGAATACCACATCACCGGCCTTGACCTCGCCACCAAGGATACCATCACAGGCCGCCTCCTGGGAATGATACACCCGGGCGGTGCCCTTGAAATGGAAACAGGAGGGATCAACCCCGGCCGTTTTGACAATGGAGCCGCGCTCGGCGATATTGCCATAGAGAACGGCCAGGCCCCCGTCCCGTGAATAACTGTGGGCAAGATCGCGAATGCAGCCTGCGGCGCGGTCGCTATCCAGCTCCGGATACATGGTATCCTGGGAGCCCATAACCAGATTACGGCCTTTGTGGGCCGGTGCGCTCCTGTAGAGGTTCCGGGCCTCATCGCTGACACCCGGTCGCATAATATCGTAGCGGTCCAGGGCCTGGGCCAGGGTCAGGCCGTCGGCCCGATGCACCGAGGTGTCCACCAGACCGGCCCTGTCAAGCTCGCCGAGGATACCAAGGATGCCACCGGCCCGGTTGACATCCTCCACATGATAATGGGAAGAAGGCGCCACCTTGCACAGGTTGGGAATCTTACGGGAGAGGCGGTCAATGTCCGCCATGGAAAAATCAACTTCAGCTTCGTGGGCAATGGCCAGGATATGGAGGACGGTGTTGGTGGAACCGCCCATGGCAATATCCAGGGCCATGGCATTTTCAAAGGCTGCCTTGGTGGCAATGGAACGTGGCAGCACTGAAGCATCATCATGCTCATACCAGGCAGCACACATGGCGACAATGCGCTGTGCCGCCTGCTTAAACATATGCAGCCGGTTTTCGTGGGTGGCGACCACCGTGCCGTTGCCCGGCAGGGCCATGCCGAGGGCCTCGTTCAGGCAGTTCATCGAATTGGCGGTGAACATACCGGAACAGGAGCCGCAGGTGGGGCAGGCGGCCCGTTCAACCGCGGCGATTTCCTCATCACTCACCCCCAAATCCCCGGCCATGACCATGGCATCCACCAGATCAAGCGCTTTATCACCGACCTGTCCGGCCTCCATGGGGCCGCCGGAGACAAAAATCGCCGGAATGTTCAAGCGCATGGCCGCCATCAGCATACCGGGGGTGATCTTGTCACAGTTGGAAATACAGATCATGGCGTCCACCTTGTGGGCATTGCACATATATTCCACCGAATCGGCGATCAACTCACGTGAAGGCAGCGAATAGAGCATACCGTCATGGCCCATGGCAATACCGTCGTCGATGGCTATGGTGTTGAACTCTGCCGCAAAACAGCCTAATTCTTCAATACCCTTTTTAACCTGCTGCCCGATCTCATGCAGATGGACATGGCCGGGCACCATCTGGGTAAAAGAGTTAACTACAGCAATGATCGGCCTGTCCATCTGGGCATCGGTCATGCCGTTTGCCCGCCACAGGGCGCGGGCGCCTGCCATGCGCCTGCCCCGGGTTGTTGTTGCGCTGCGAAGTGATTGTGCCATAAATTTACCCCCTGAAAATATATTTTTTCTTTTTTCCGGCTCTGTCGAATTATTTTTTTCTTGTATTTTATCGTTGATTTTCGATACTACCTAAGTAGTACCTTTATCAATTTATCACATGGTAGCCCCTATGAAACAACAGGAAATCAACTATTGGATCACGGCCATGCTGAAAAAGCATGAACGCGTCTCCGACCTCAATATCACTGTGGGCAAGTCGTTGCAAGTGGAAAGCGACGGTGTACTGATACCGGTTGACGTGCAGCCTCCGGTTACCGAACTGACGCCTTTTCAGGCGGAAATCTTCGCGCTTAACCTGATAGGCGGCAATAAACGGCTGCTGCGTAACCTGATTACCAAGGGTTCCTGCGACCTTTCCTACTCGCTGGACGACAAGATCAGATTCAGGGTAAATATCTTTTCCCAGAAGGGATATTTTTCAACTGTTCTCAGGAAACTGGAAACAAAAATTCCTTCGATTACCGGCTTTGATTTTCCGCCCGCCTTTGAAAAAATGGCAAAAGAAGTCAACGGCCTGATCCTGTTCACCGGCGCCACCGGTACCGGGAAAACCACATCCATGGCCGCCATTTTGAACCGGATAAACGAGGAACGGGCCGTCCATATCGTCACCCTGGAAGATCCCATAGAGTATGTCCATCCCCACAAAAAGGCAACCTTTAACCAGCGGGAAATGGGGGATGACTTCGACACCTTTGCCGGCGGTCTGCGGGCTGCGCTCAGACAGGCGCCCAAAGTTATTCTCGTCGGCGAGATCCGGGACCGGGAAACCCTGGAGATCGCCCTGACGGCAGCGGAAACAGGGCATGTCGTTTTTTCCACCCTGCACACCATTGATGCCGGCCAGACCATTAACCGTATCC
>JALSNT010000409.1 GCA_026986885.1 Desulfobulbaceae bacterium | reverse complement strand
AACGCGTCCTTGGCTACCCCGATGAAAAAAAGCATGTAAAAATATTTGAATTTTTACAGGAGACCCTTTTTTTCATCTGTGGTTCAGTGTATACCTGTCGGAATAAAAAACAAGGGAAAAAGCGGTTGCTTATCGTATTTTTTCAAACACATTTTGACGGTTATTTCCGGGTACATGACAATTAAAACGACAAATCATGCAGGTGGATTACTTATTTCCCTTGAGCAGGCAAGGGACTGTCTTCGTGGGCTGAAACCTGTCGGCAGTGAATTTGTTCCTGTTGCCCGTTTGTTACATCGGATTACGGCGGAGGATTGTGTTGCCGTGTCCGACTGTCCGTCGGTTGATTCTTCCCTCAAGGACGGTTTTGCCGTCTGTTCCGGCGATATAGAAACGGCAACCCCTCAGACACCGGTTTTGTTAAAAGAGGTGGGCGTCGTTACCGCCGGCGGCAGGGCAAATGTAAAAATGGGCAGGGGGCAGACTGTCCGCATTATGACGGGAGCCCAGGTCCCGGCGGGGGCCGATGCGGTGCTGGCTTCCGAGTTTGCCCGCAGACAGGGGGACGAGGTGTATGCCCTGCGCGATGCCCATCCGGGGCGCAATATCCTCAAACAGGGCAGTGATGTGGATGCCGGTAAACGTATTATTCCCCGTGGAACCAGGATTTTTCCCTGCTCCATCGGCCTGTTGACGGCCGCCGGCATCAGTGAGGTTCCCGTGTTCCGGCAGCCCCGGGTCATGATCATTGCCACCGGCAGTGAGCTGGCGATACCGGGGGAGGCGATAAGGCCCGGTCAGGTTGCTGCCAGTAATCTTGTTACCCTGTCGGCTGAGTTGCAGGCCGTGGGAATCAGCGGTGATTATCTGCTTATCCAGGATGATCTGGAACGGTTGCGCCGGAAAATAGCGCCGCTCATCGGCCATTATGATGTTATCCTCACCTGTGGAGGAGTGCTTGACGGTGATAAGGATTTTACCATGCGGGCCATGCAGGAACTTGGGGTTACTCCTGTTTTTCACCGGGTACGGGTGGGACCGGGCAAGGGGGTATGCCTGGGAAGAAAAGATACGACCTGGATCTTTAATCTGCCCGGCGGCCCGCCGTCAAACCATGTGGCCTTTCATTTGCTGGCAAAACCGGGTATCCTCCGGCTGGCCGGTGTTGCCGATCCCTTGTCCGGGTATGTGCCGGCCCGTCTTATCGGCAAGTTGACCGGTCAGCAGGGCTGGACCCAGATCTTTTACGGACGGCTCGCCCATGACGGCCTAAGGCGAACGGTTGAGCCGCTTTTTCATGCCGCCCGTCTCCAGAACATGGCTGCGGCGGATTGTCTTATTGAACTCCCTGAAGATCACGCCTGTGCGGAAGCGGGCACAATAATACGGAAAATATGGAAAATCAGGTAACCCTTGTCCAAAATACCGTGGTTGTTACCCCGGACGGCAGCCATGAACAGCAGGAAACAGTCGCCATTGAAGTTCCCTATAAAGTTGCCCTGAATGACCGGGAAATCGGGGCGTCCATGGTGCTGGAAACCGGGCTTGAGGAGTTCGGCGCCGGTTTTCTGTTCGGCCAGGGATATATCACTGCCCCCGGTCAGGTGCGGGAGGTGTATGTCTGTCCGGAAGGGAGAATTTCCGTATATGCCGACGTGGATGAGGCGGATGAACCCAAAGAGGTTATTATTACCTCGGGCTGCGGCGGTACCGGCAAAATTTCCCGGGAAATGCTGGAGGGCGCTTTTGACCCCCTGCAGGAATGCAGACTGCGCTTTGATGAGATTCAGGGCTTTATTCGCCAGGCCCTGCATTTTTCACCCCTGGGCGGCCGGACGCATTGCGTGCATGGCTGCGCATTCTGGAGCGGGGGCAGGTTACAGGCCCATTTTGAGGATGTGGGGCGTCACAATGCCGTTGATAAGGTTATCGGCGCCATCCTGCTGGGAAAATTTACCGCACGCGGCGCCATCTACACCACCGGCCGCCTGACATCGGACATGGTACTCAAGTGTGCCCGTATCGGTATCCCCATCATCCTGTCCCGTACCGCCCCCTCGTCTCTGGGGCTGGCCATTGCCCGCCGGGCGGGCGTTACCCTGGCCGCTTATGCCCGTCCCAAACGACTCAACATTTTTCATGCTCCGCAGCGGATACGTGGTTGATGTCCGGAGCTGATACCTTGATATTGTGTTTTTTCCCTGATTTTTTCATAACGCGTGTCCATATCTCTTGACCACTCTCTGGAAAAATAATATGTATGCTGCTGTTGTTGCTGCAATATGGGAGGCGACCCGTTGCAGCTTTGCCGGGGAAGTTATTTTTTTCGGCAGTATCGTCAGTTTGTGCTGTTTCTTGTAAAAGGAGGAATATCTGATGCGAAAATCTCTTGTGTTGTCCCTTACAGGCATGGTATT
>JALSNT010000408.1 GCA_026986885.1 Desulfobulbaceae bacterium | reverse complement strand
CAAAGGCGGCATGTCCGGCCCGGCCATGCACTGCCAGGTGGTAACCTCTTTTGCCGCGCCGACCGGTAACCACCTCTCCATGTATGCCCCCGCATTCCGTTATCAGGGAGCAACAGGCATACTCCGCCTGTTGCAACAGCAGAGGGGTCGATGTCGGCGAGCCGATTTCTTCATCGGCGGTAAAGATCACTACCAGGGGAAGTTTTGTCAACAGGCCGAGGGTGTCCAGGGCCCTGAGGGCAAAAATCGTCACTACCAGCCCGCCCTTCATGTCAATAACCCCGGGTCCGTAACAGTTATCCGCATCCTCCCTGTACCAGTTAAAGTCGGTATCTTTTGGAAAAACCGTATCCATGTGACCGGCAATCAGGATATTTTTTCCTTTGACCTCACCTTGACCATTATCTGTTACCCCATAGCCGGCAGCCGTAGTTGAAAAGATAAGATGATCCCCAAGGTCATCCTGTTGGTATCGTCTGCAGATAAGGGGCAGGTCGGCAAGGGCCTGTTCAACCAGCCGCCCGACTTCATCAACGCCCGGCTTGTTCAGACTGTTGCTCTGGACACGCACCAGCTGTTCAAGCAGAGCAAACATATCCCGGCCATGCCCGCTGAAAAATTGTTTCATTTTTTCCGATACCGGGCAAAGGAGAATAACTCTTCGTTGTATCGGGATACATCGGCGTCGGGATAACGCACCTCTTCACCATTCCACGGTTTTTTCAAAATAAGTTCATCGCCTTCATGGCCGATAACATTGGAACGGTGCATGGGGATCTTGCCTCCTGCCGTGGCGATATAGCGGGGAATGGCGTCACCGACAATATTGCCGTACATGGATTCAACAATATCCCGCCCCTTTTCCACCGGTACCCGGAAATGGGAAAACTGCGGGTTACGATACGAACAGTTGAAGATATAATAGGGCCGCACATAGGCTTCCTGGATGGTTTCGCAGAGTTTCCACATCCTGGTGCGGGAATCATTAATGCCCCGCAAAAGAACGGCCTGGTTCAATACGGCAAAGACCCTTCCCGATATCTGTTTAAAGGCCTCCCTGGAAACCGGGGTGATCTCCCGGGCCGTGTTGATCTGGGTGACCACCCGGACCGGTTTTTTATCATTTGATTCCGCCAGGATATCGAGCAGCTCTTCATCAACACGCATGGGAACGGTTACCGGCACCCGGGTACCTAACCGTTTGAGCCGTACATGCTCAATTGCATCAAGCTGAGCCAGCAACCACCTGAGCATGGAGTTGGGCAGGACAAAGGCGTCGCCGCCGGTTATCAGCACGTCACGGATACGTTTGTTGGCCCTGATATAATCAAGGGCTTCACCATAGGCCTGTTTGGAAAACACCTTGTCTTTTTTGCCGATATGGGCAATGCGCAGACAATGGGTACAGTACATGGCACACATGTTGGTCGATTTTATGGTTACTACCCTGGGGTAGAACTGATCAACCAGCCTGGCCGGAGAATGATCCGCCGCCACCGGTGGGATTTCAATGCCTGCATTGTCCACCATTTCACCGGTGGGTATGGATTGGAGCATGATCGGATCGTTGATGGTTGCCCGCATAATCAGGCTGGTGTAATAGGGGGTGAGCCGCATCCGGTAATTTTTTGTTACCCGGGTGATATCAGTAAGAGCTTCTGGCGGCAGATCAATAAGATCGGCCAGCTCGTCAACGGAAGAAACCGCATGCCGAATCTGGCCGGAAAAAGAGTTCCACTCCTGCTCGTCCATGCCTAACCGTTTGCGAATACGTTGCTGATTGTCGCAAATGGTATCCCAGAGTTCAATGCCGCTGGGTGCTTGCGCATCCTTTTTTTGCAGATATTCATCCACCCGCTCATTGGCATCACTGACAATGGCAAGGGCCTGCCCCACCCTGCCGCCGATGGAAACCATGTGTTCATCCAGTTCCTGATGTTTGCGGGCCAGGGCCTCAAGTTGACCGCGTTCAACATGCAACTGCGCGGCCGACCAGCCTTTTTGCCTGCGCAGTTGCTGCAGCCGGACGAACAGGGTGACAATGGGCCCGGTCAGCTCTTCCTGCCCGGCTGTGGCCAGCAGGTCTGCCACCTCGTCCAGTGCCGACTGCTCAACCTGCGGTGCATTTTCCTCTTTCGTATAAAGATAATTCAATAAATCGGTTGTATACTGGTCAAATGATGATGCCATTATTTTCTCCGAATAAGTTTCATCTTAATTAAATTCAGATGTTAAATCGGCTCAACAGTGGCCGCAATATATTCCCTGGCCAGCTCCAGGGTTGCCGCAACCGCTGGTGCGCCCGAGCCAACGGCCACTGTCCGGGCAAGAAAGGTTCCCGGCAGCACGAGTCGATTTTCTCCCACGTGTTCCAGCAGGACAAAACCCTGGTGCAGACTGCCGGCAGCGGCCCGGACA
>JALSNT010000407.1 GCA_026986885.1 Desulfobulbaceae bacterium | reverse complement strand
GGCTTGGTTTAAATGATACAACGGATAGGAATCGACCAGCACAGGTGGGCAACTGGAACGACTGGACTGCAGTTACAGCAGGTTATTATCACAGCCTCGGTATCCGTGCCGACGGCACTCTCTGGGCCTGGGGACAGAATTGGGACGGACAATTAGGCCTGGGTGATACAGCAGACATGCATACTCCTACCCAGGTATTTCTGCCCAAAAAATTTCCCTGGCCCATGTTCCTGCCGGCAATCATTTCAGGACATAAGTGATGGATTCCTTACCCGGATGGTTCTGCAGAAATTCGGCGTCACCCCGTCTTGGAACGAGCACATGAAAAAGAAGAGGGCGCAGAGCGCCGGGGTTGCCATTACACCGCAGGAGCGGTGTAACGAGAATCGGCATGGTGCAGCAGGGCAGACTTTGTGCAATAACATTATGAAGACCACCTGAATTCGATTATACCCCCTATTGCTGAGGATTGCCGGTAAACAGATAATGTTTACCAGTTCAATATTTTTTCCAGCAGCTCCGTTCTCTTTGCGGCAGATTCCATTGCTGCCGGGGGGAAGGCAAGGTAGGTGGCCCGGTAGTTGCCGGCGGCCCTGGTGGCGCCCACCGACAGGTTGTTCATCTGCAGGATGGTGGCAGCTGTTCCGGTATTCAAGGAACAGGTGTTGTCGCCGCGACTGACCGGTGGTTGTAAGGAAGCGCTGCCGAAAGCGGCAAGTCGGCCGACACCATTACTCGACTTGATACTGAATCAGGTATGAACATTTACAGGAGTAAAAAAATACGGTTTCTCTCTTGACGACTTTTTTCTGCTGTTTATTTTTTTAGGCAGATAAGACGTGAATGATCTGCAAAGGGTTTGTTACCGATTTTCAGGGGACAATCGGGTTCAAAGTCATGTTCGGCCCGGTTGTAAAGAGGAAATACAGTTTCATTTCACAAGGGAGGAGAGTCATGGCTAAGAAAGAGCAAGGAGCACTGGTACAGAGAGAAGAGATGCAACCTGTTTTTCCATTTGCTGAAATGGATAAATACTTTGACAATTTCTTCCGCAATCCGTTTTCCATGTTAGCTGGTCCGATGATGGCATCGGCCCTGCCACGGACCGCAGAAATCGCCCCATCAGTGGATATTTTTGAGGAAGGTGATGAGCTTGTTGTTAAAGCGGATATTCCCGGCGTAAAAAAGGATGATATTGATGTCACCATCACTGAAAACAGCCTGACTATCAGCGGTGAGAAGAAGCAGGAGAAAAAGGTGAAGGAAAAAGATTTTCACCGGATAGAGCGCAGTTATGGTTCATTCAGCCGCAGTTTTCGGTTGCCGGACAATGTTAACAGTGGAAAGGCCAAGGCGGAATTTAAAGACGGCGTTCTGGAAATACGGCTGCCGAAAAGTAAAGCCGGTAAGCAGAAAAAGATTGCCATCAGCTGATTGTTTCCAATCAACACGAAAAAAATCCCGGCAGGATTATTCCTGCCGGGATTTTTCGGTTGTGCTGTGCGGCACCCTTTATTTTTCCGGCACGGTTCTGTCGCTGTTTTCCGTAACTGTTTTTTCATCAACGGCCATGCCGAGACCGAGTTTTATCTTTCGCTCTATTTCTGCGACCATATCCGGGTGGTCCTTGAGAAATTTTTTGGCGTTTTCCCGACCCTGGCCGATACGTTCGTCCTCATAAGAATACCAGGCACCGCTTTTGTCGACGATATCATTTTCAACCCCAAGATCAAGTAAATCCCCAATCCTGGAAATACCTTCACCATAAACAATATCAAATTCCGCCAGCCGAAACGGCGGCGCAACTTTATTCTTTACCACTTTCACCTTGCCCCGGTTGCCGACCACCTCCTGACCATCCTTTATCTGGGTCATTCTCCGAATATCAATACGCAGGGATGAGTAAAATTTCAGGGCATTGCCACCTGGCGTCGTCTCCGGATTGCCGAACATGACGCCGATTTTCATGCGGATTTGATTGATAAACACCAAAACCGTATTGGTGCGCTGCAAAACGCCGGTAAATTTACGCATGGCATGGGACATCAGGCGAGCCTGGAGGCCGACATGCTGATCGCCGACGTTGCCGTCAATCTCAGCCCGCGGCACCAGGGCGGCCACGGAGTCGATGACGATAATATCAATACCGCCGCTGCGCATGAGAATTTCCGTAATTTCCAGGGCCTGTTCGCCGAAATCCGGCTGGGACACAAGCAGATTATCCACATCAACGCCAAGCCGCTTGGCATATGTGGTATCCAGGGCGTGTTCCGCATCGATAAAGGCGGCATTGCCGCCCTGTTTCTGGGCCTCGGCAATCACATGCAGGGCCAGGGTCGTCTTCCCCGATGATTCCGGCCCGTAGATCTCAGTAACCCTGCCCCGTGGAAGGCCGCCAACACCGAGCGCCAGATCTATGGAGAGAATACCGGTGGGAATAACCGGAATATTCTGATGTTCGTGGGATCCCAGACGCATGATGGACCCCTTGCCGAACTGTCTATGAATTTGAGTAATGGCATTATCGACACTTTTTAAACGTCCCTGTGCCTGGGTCTCCGATGCTGATGCCATGTATGTTTCTCCTTAGCTGTGCAATATGTTGGTGTAAAAGCAAATGGTGTTCAATGGGTCATCATGGCCCTGCGGATCGTGTCAAGGGCCGTACAGGTGGTGCTGTTACGAATTTGTTCTCTGTTACCTGAAAAATGATAGAGCCGTACACTGACCTGATTGTCGTGATACAGTCCGATGTATACCGTGCCCACCGGTTTTTCCTCACTGCCGCCGTCGGGCCCGGCTATGCCGGTGACGGATACGGATATATCCGACTTGACTTTGTTTGCAAGTCTGGCTGCCATGGCCCTGGCCACCTGTTCACTGACGGCGCCGTAATTGTTGAGCAGCTGGTGATCGACATCCAGCAAAATCTCCTTGAGCTGGTTGGAGTAGGCGATGGCTCCCCCGGCAAACCAGCTGGAACTGCCCGCAACCTCGGTAATTCTTTTGCCTATCATGCCGCCGGTACACGACTCCGCCACGCTGAGCATTTTATGTCTGCTGCGCAGGAGGTCTCCCACAACGGAGGCCATGGTATCCTGGTCCGTTCCATAGAGGAAATCTCCAAGGGCTTGGGTGATGGCGTGGTCGGCGGCAATAAATTTTTCTTCCGCCGCCTGCCTGTTTTCTTCCAGAACAGTCAAGCTGACATGGACTTCACAGCCAACCGGATAGTAACCGATATGAATCGATTCTCGTTTTTCCAGCTCGAGAAGACGCTGATTGATAACTGTTTCCGGCAGGCCGAATGTCTTGTATGTGCGCTGTTTGACGCGATGGTGATTGCCGCTCCAGCCGGCCAGCTTAGGCAGTACGTGTTCAAGCAGCAGTTCCCGCATCTGGTAGGGAACTCCGGGCAGAAAAAAAACAGGTACCGAGTCGTGGACCAGGAGGTAGCCGGCCATTTTTGCCTTTTTATTAAGAATCTCTGCGCCTTCCGGAAGCCATGCCATTTTTTCAAGATTGTTAGCCTGCTGATTTCCTCCGAGGTGTTTTCTGATTCTTTCCAGAATCTCCGGGTATAAAACCGGCGCACGGTCAAGAGCTTCGGCAACGGCTTCGGTGGTCAGGTCGTCGGTTGTCGAACCCAGCCCCCCGGTGACCAGGATAAAGTCAACCCGCTTCAGGGCCCGCTTCAGCACCTCACCGATGAGGGGTGGATTATCGCCGATGGTGTGCATGGCATAAATGTCATGGCCGGCGGCAAAGAGATGGCGGGCGGCGAACACACTGGTGGTATTCTCGGTTCTGCCGGAGATGAGTTCATCACCTATGGCAATTATTTCTCCAATCATGCCAGGGCCCTTTTGGAAAAAAGGTATCGTGGATAATGAATAAACAAGGGATGCTCAATCCTAAATTGAGCGTTTCACTCATTCATAGTCTCAGCTTCGCTCAATTAAGATCAATGTACAAGGTTCCGTCCAAGAACTCAAGTCAGTCATGGTTCATTTTTCCCCTGATCCTTTTCAAGGTGGGCTATCGGTTGCTTATCCTTAATTTCATCAAACCTGACACGGACTACCTGCCGGATTAAGCTGGTGGCTCCTGCAAAGTGAACGGGAATATAATTTTCAGTAAATCCCTGTAGAAGACCGTTTTTGTTGTTTCTTCGTTCTACCAGTACCCCATGGCTGGTGCCCAGTTGCCGCCGGTAAAAAGATTGCCGTTTTTCCTGATCAAGTCGGCGCAACCGGCGAACCCGTTTGTTTTTTATTTTTCCATTAATTTGATTCGCCATTGAGGCGGCAGGAGTTCCGGGGCGGGCAGAGTAAGGGAATACGTGGAGATAGCTGACCGGCAGGCCCTGGAGCAGGCGATAGGTATTCTCGGCGGCCGCTTCGTCCTCTCCTGGAAATCCGGCCAGTACATCACAGCCGATGGCGGCATGGGGAAAGGCGGCGGCGATTTTGCCGATGACCCCGACAAAGACTTCTGCGGTATAACGTCGGTTCATGCGGGCGAGAATACGGTCATCCCCGCTTTGCAATGGAATATGAAGGTGGGGCATGAAGTTGGCATGTTGGGCGATGGTCGTCAACAGTTGTTCGTTGACCTCGGTGGGTTCGATGGAGCTCAACCGGATACGCATATCCGGAAAATTGCAACAAAGGGCATCCAGCAGGCTGTAAATATCCTGTCCCTCTTGAAGGTCAAGGCCGTATTTTCCCACATTGATACCGGTAATGACCATTTCCCGGTATCCCTGCTCCCTGAAGAGTTCGCCCTGTTCAAGCACTGCTGCTTTCGGCAGGGATCTGCTTCGGCCGCGACTGTAGGGGACGATACAATAGGAACAGAAGTTATTGCAGCCGTCCTGGATACGAAGATAACAACGGGTCCGGCCCCGAAAACGCCGAACCGGCAGCCTGCAGATTTCTTTTTGTAAACCGATATTGCCCGTCAACATGGTCAATTCGGGAAGGTTTTTTTTCAGCGCTGTTGCCACCAGCAGGTGCTTGTTACCATTGCCGATGATACATATCTGCCTGTCGGAGATCTCCACAAGCTGCTCGGCGGCGATCTGGGCGTAACAGCCGGTAACGATAATCCGGGCTTCAGGATTGGTGCGGATGGCCCGTCGTACGAGTTGTCTGGATTGCTGCCCGGCCCTGGCGGTGACGCCACAGGTATTGATGACGTAGACATCCGCCGGACCGGAAAAGGGAACAATCTCATGGCCGGCATCGGTAAAGCCGGTGATAAAGGAAGCGGACTCAAACTGATTTACCTTGCAGCCCAGGGTGGTGACGGCGATGGTTTTTTTCATGGGCGGCAAGATTGTTGAGAGAGAATAATTCCGCTGCCTGCTACCTGGTCCCTTTCATAGAGGACGGCAAACTGGCCGGGAGTGATGGCCCGTTGTGGTTCACTGAATAATATTTCCCAGGTTGTCTCGTTTTTTTGGATAAGACGGGCGGCGGCAGCATGATGACGGGAACGGAGTTGAACCTGTCCCTGCCAGGGAAGCACCGGTTCACTGATCAACCAGTGCAGGTCCCGGATGAGAACATGCCGTTGGAAAAGTTCCTCATTTTTACCGACAATAATTCGGTTTTCCTTCGGGTCAATTGCAATCACATACCAGGGAGTGGCGTCAGGCAGGCCGAGACCACGTCGCTGGCCGACCGTATAATGACTTATTCCGGCATGTCGGCCCAGGACACGGCCCCGGGATGTACATATCTCGCCCGCTTGTTCTGCAACCCCATGCTCTTTGAGAAATTGCTGCAAGCCGGTTGCCAGAAAACAGACATCCTGGCTTTCGTTATCGGTGTGCACGGCCAGACCATTTTTCTGTGCCTGGGTAATGACATCCTTTTTTTTCCATGATCCCAGCGGGAAGAGGGTATGGGAGAGCTGCCGTTGGGTAAGGCGGCAGAGAAAATAGGACTGATCTTTGCCGGCATCAAGACCTCTAAGGAGTCGGTTGTTACCGCCTGCATTCGCTATGAGCCTGGCATAGTGTCCGGTGGCCATCTTATCCATCCCCTGTTGCATCATGTATTCGAGCAGGGCACCGAATTTCATGGCGGCGTTACAAAGGACACAGGGATTAGGCGTCAAGCCGCCGGCATAGGCAGTGATAAACTGTTTGATGATGGTGCTGGAAAACAGCTCCTGCATGTCGACAAGCTGCAGGGGGACGTGGAGAGATTGCGCCGTTGCCCGCACTCTTTGTATCTGCTGCTTTCGATCAGTGAGCGGCAGTTCCATAAAAAAACCGTGCACCTCGCAGCCCTGCCTTTGCAGGAGCAGAGTGGCCACGGTTGAATCTACGCCGCCGCTCAGGGCGACGCCCACTTTGCCGGTCGTCATGCGTACAAAAAAAGGTAAGGATGATGGAGAAAAAAGAAAAGACCGTTATCGGATTATACCTTAACCTGAATGGAGCGATTTTCATTTCGCCCCAAGCTGCAGGTTTTGTGCCGTTTCATCGTAGTTAAGCCTATACGGGACAGCGCCGGTAAGCGAGGAACGAGACTCCGAGGCCTGCAGATTGGGTGAAACGCCCAATTCAGGCTTAATAAAGGTTATACTATCACGGCGTAGGGCTTTTGAAAACCGGCATCTGGAAAAGGAAAAATTTGTGGTATCCTTATCAGATGAGAGAGGAAAGGACATCGCACTGACGACAGGTTTTCATCTTGTCTTTCCAATCAATAGTCTCTGCCGTGCACTCACATTTAGTGCCGCTGAGAAACCAGCAGAGGTGACCAGCCTGAAACTCCCACGCCGGACAGGTTTTTTTCAAGTGACATTTTTTTTCTTTCCAGCAGTTTTTTTTCTTTTTTTTCGTTCCATCCCTTCGGTTGGCCAGCAGAAAATAAAGTTGACGTTCCACATGCAGAGGAACAGAGCGCCATCCCTGCTCGTAACTTTGCACCGCCTTTAAGGAAACACCAAGTAGTATTGCCAGTTCTTTCTGGGTTCTTTCGAGCTTGGCCCGGGCCTTTGCAAAGGTTGCCTTGTCCATTTTTGATAACCGGTTGAATTGTTGTGTATATGCGTACAACTACCACATGGTGATGGAGCTTACCATTGGTTACCCCGAGAGTTCAACAAAAAAATACAAGTTTACCGAGAATTTGTTTATTCCATCGTGATAATCCGCTACAGTTGACGGTGTTGGAAAAATATCGATCGGCGGCATACTGCGCCGTGGGTGCAATCCTTTGGATATGTTGGTTTAAGGAAAAATAATTTATGACTATCCGTCCCAAAAAAAACGGCATCGGCCTGGCCCGTCTGCGTAATGCCGCCTTGTGTTCCTTGAATGGCCTGCTCTTTATCTGGAAGAATGAAGAGGCCTTTCGTCAGGAGATGTTACTGTTTCTCATCGGTGCCCCTCTTGCCGTATTTTTAGGTGATAATGGCTGTGAACGTGCATTACTTGTCGGTTCCCTGCTCTTGATTCTGCTGATGGAGGTCGTTAATTCGGCCATTGAATGTGTTGTTGATCGTATCAGCTCCGAAGAGCATGCATTATCCGGGGCAGCCAAGGATTTAGGGTCCACGGCAGTGGCATTGGCACTCTGCGGTGCCGGTATTACCTGGATTCTGGTGCTATGGCATTGAGTGATGATGGCCCTGCTCACCCAGGGGATGGGCATGGCTGTGGCGGTGGATTGCAAGGGTTTCACTTTTGTGCAGGTGTCCGTGTTCAAGGGCGTAAAAGGTGGTACACAGGCGGGCAAGAAAATCCCAGTCATGGGAGATAAGGACAAAGGACATATCAAGACCGGCAAGGATCTCCAGGAGTCGTGCCCTGGCATCATGGTCCAGATCGTTGGTCGGCTCATCCATCAGAAGAAGCGTAGGTTCCATTGCCAGTACGGTGGCCAGGGCGACCAACCGTTTTTCTCCGCCGGAGAGCCGGTGGGTAATCCGGTCTTCGTAGCCCTGCAGTCCGATACGTTGCAGTGTCTGCAGGCTGATTTCCATGGCTTCTTCCCTTGAACGACCGAGATTCAGCGGGCCGAAGGCCACGTCATCCAGCACTGACGGGCAGAACAACTGATCATCGGCATGCTGGAAGAGCATGCCGATTTTGCGGCGCAGGGGAAAAAAATCTTTTTCCTGCCGCATGAGGCGGCCATTAAAATACACCTCTCCGTGGGTTGGCTGCAATAGTCCCACAATGATCTGCAGCAGGGTTGTCTTTCCCGACCCATTGTCCCCCAGCAGGGCGATTTTATCCCGGCCCACCTGTAAATTAAGGTGGGAAAAAACATCGTGCCGACTGCCTGGATACCTGTATGTGATGTTGTGCAGCTCAATCACTGCCTGTCGGCCATGGATTGCGGAATTATCGACTTTCATAGAAAGGTCCAGAGGGTAAGAGACAGGGAAAGGAGGGCACACGCCACGAGGAGGACTATATCCCCGCCACCGGCGCGCTGTCTTGTTAAGAGAGGAAAACTACCGTCAAAGCCCCGCATGAGCATGGCCTGGTGGACCCGTCGGGAACGCTCGTAACTGCGGATAAGGGTCATACCGATCAAATAGCCATAGGTTCTGTAGGTGTGCAGATTACTCCTGCCGTGAAAGCAGCGCAGGGTGGCGGAGCGCCGTAACCTTTGGTATTCCAGTTCGATTCTACTGAGATAGCGATAGGTGGTCAACAGGAGAAGAATCAGTTTTGGCGGCAGGTGCAGTCGTTCCAGCCCATGTCCGATTTCGGTAACGGTGGAAGTCGTCATCAAGGCCGTCAATATCAGATAAATCGCGTTGGTTTTCAGGGTGATCAGCCAGGCAAGCGCTATTCCCTTACCGCTTAGATGTAGAGAAAAAAAATTGATGATTTGTTCTCCGCCGCCGGTCAACGGCAGGGTAACCCAGAGGAGAAGAGTGAAGATATTGACGGCGGCAAATCGTTTTCCCAGCGGTTTTACCGGCAAACGGGCCATGGCAAGTAACAGAATACCGATGATAAGCCCTGCGCCTGCGACCTGGAAAGAGGAACTGCCGGCTATGCTGAGGGCAAGCAGCATGGCGCTGACTATTTTGACGGCCGGATCCGTTCGGTGCAACAGGGAATCGCCGCCGGCAAAGGGCTCGGAGATCATGGTCCGGTGGGCTGCCAGGGATCCATGTACAGCCAGAGTACGGCCCCCAATTCAACCGCCTTCTCTTTATTGTCGGGGCCACGGAGCCGGTAATTTGCCCGGCGCAGAGCTGCAAAACCCCACCAGCCAGGCTGCGGGCAGGTAAAAGAAAAGATACCCCGGTCATCGGCGAGAATAACCTGGGTTTCGTGGGAAGGGGTTGGGGCGGTAAAACGGCCTTGATTGTAGAGTTCTACCTCCACCTCGGCACGGGCAACCGGTTTACCGTCAAAAAGAACCCGGCCGACCACCGTATTGCCGCTGTAATTACCGAAAGGACGGAGCAGGGGGACGATTTCAGTCTTCATGCCTATGGGGCGGCTCCAGCCATGATCGGCGCCGAATGCGGACACAATGGTTTTGGTGTAATGTTTGATATAAATATCTTCCGCTGCTTCCCAGTACGGTTTGGGTTCAACGGCAAAGAAATAAATACCTGGTCTGCGGAAACGATAGTCTGTCTGCCAGCCACCATGTCCCATGACCTGCACTGGGCGCAACGTCTTCGTGAGGTCAATTTTTTTGTCTCCCTGGTCAACGAAAAAGCGGATGGGTTTTTCCATGTCCAGACCAATACCGGAGAATGGATGTCCGAAGGAGATGGTAAAGTGTAATGTTCGCTGGTGTTGATCGACGGTATTCCTTGCTGGAATCAACATGCCGAAATGGGCCTGAGCCGGCGTTTCCGGCAGGACGGTGAACATCAGGGTGGCAAGAACAGTAACAAGTTGTTTCAGGTTCATTCTGGTACCTTTTTTCGTAAACAGAGGACAGAAGTCAGATGACAGTAAAATTTCCGCCTGCGGCGTATCTAAAGCCGGTTTCACCTGCAACC
>JALSNT010000406.1 GCA_026986885.1 Desulfobulbaceae bacterium | reverse complement strand
GAGTCTGTATGCAGTAAAATTAATGATAATGATCTCCATGATAAGCGCTATTCCATTGTGGTGGTGGCGGAAGGGGCCAGGGCCAAGAACGGGACAGTGATTACCCGGGGTAAGGGAGAACTTGGTAGGGATGAGGAAATTCTCGGTGGCATCGGAATGTGGGTGGCTTCTGAAATCCGCAAGCGAACCGACAAAGATGTCCGGTCGCTCACTCTTGGCCATCTGCAACGGGGTGGATCGCCAACTACCTTTGATCGGTTGCTGGCTCTTCGGTTCGGTGGAGCGGCCGTTCGTTTAGCGGAACAGGAAATGTTCGACCAGATGGTGGCCTGGAAACCACCGGTCATGTCCTCCGTCCCCCTGGAAGAGGCAATTCGTTCCCGCAAAAAGGTTGACCTGGCAAGTGACAAGGTGCAGACGGCCCGGGATATCGGTATCTGTCTGGGGGATTAGCAGGGGGCTTCTCCCGGATTTTTTTGGGATTTATTTTGATGTATACTGATGAACTTCTGCATGATCTGTATGAGCGGTTGTCTTCCCGTTTCGGGCCTTGTAACTGGTGGCCGGGAGACACTCCCTTTGAGATTATGGTTGGTGCAATCCTGACCCAGAACACCAACTGGAATAACGTCGAGCGGGCAATAGACAATTTAAAGCAGGCCGGTTTGCTCTCCCTTGAAGCCATGTCGGCTTTGTCATCACAGGAGCTGGCCGACTACATCCGACCGGCCGGGTATTACAATATCAAGGCCGGCCGGTTGCAGAATTTTTTTTCTCTGATCAACGGACGCTGGGATGGTGACCTTGATTTTTTTCTTGGGCAGCCGGTTGCAACTTTGCGGGAAGAACTACTCAGCGTCAAGGGGATAGGTCCGGAAACTGCTGATTCCATGATTCTGTACGCAGCGGATAAACCGATTTTTGTGGTTGATACCTATACCCATCGTCTCCTGAGCAGGCATGAGATTATTGAGGATTGCTTTGAATATCATATGATTCAGGAGCTGTTTATGGACAACCTGGAAGAAAACAGCCGGCTGTTCAATGAATTTCATGCCCTGATTGTCATGGTGGGGAAGGAGTTTTGTAAAAAATCAAAACCGAATTGTACCGGCTGTCCGGTGTCCGGCTTGAACGGAGTTGAGTCTTACGATGGAAGAAAAAACTAATTTTTCAGGTTATCGTTTATTTTATTTCGACTGTGCCAGAGGAATTTGCGGCAGATGCCGCGGATGAGGCTGGCCTCTTTTTTGGTCAGCCGTACTCGTCCCAGGAACTGACGGATACTGCGCATCCAGTAGCTGCTGTTGTTATCGTCAAGGAAAGTGACTTCGGAAAGGGCTTCGTTGATATGGCCGTACATTCCCTCAAGGTCAAAAGAATTGGCATAGTCCACTGGATGTGGAGTTTGTCTGCTGCCGGCAATGGCAGTCATGTAGAGTTCATAACAATGGATCGCCACCGCCTGGGCAAGGTTTAAAGAAGAGAAGTCGGCGGTGGGAATTGTCGAATAAAACTGGCAAAGGTCAAGGTCATCATTGGTCAGGCCGGTATTCTCCGGGCCGAACATCAAACCGATACGATTTGTACTCTCTCGAACCAGGGGCTGTATTTCTTCCATAACCTGACGGGGCGGCTGCAGGCGGACTCTTTGTCTGCCCCTGCGGGCGGTGGTGGCAACAATGAAGTGATACGGCCCTGCCGCTTCCGCCGTTGTCTCCACCAATTTCATGCTGCGAATAAGATGGCCTGCCTTGTGGGTGGCCATCTTGAGCATGCGCTCTTCATCGGGCTGTTTTTTTGCAACAACTGTGATTTCGGGAATGCCGAAATTACAGGCAATTCTTGCCGCTGCCCCGATATTCTCCGGATATCGGGGACCAACCAGAATCAGACCGATGTTGTGAAGTCTCAGTGCTTCTTCGGTTGAGTCTTTTATCTGCCGGCGATCCGTCAATTGTCCGCCGGTTCTTCAAGTTCAAGAGTCTTTTTTCGTTTTGCTTCCCTGTCGCTTGTGGAGCTGCCGGCAGTTGTGGTCATACGCTTAAAAAACGGGATAATTCCGCGCTCGGCCGATTTCATTTCTTCTTCAGCTTCTTTTAAGGTGATTTGCCAGGCCGGGGCAAAACCGGGTGATTTCTCAAACATGATTTCCACCGCTTTCTGGTAGATCTGTGCCTGGCGCAGTTCCCGCCGCCCAGGTTTCTGGTTGAGTACCTGGACCATATTACGCAGGTTGTCCCGTTCCTGCTTCAACTGTTCGGTTTCTGCTTTGCGGCGTTCATTATCCGCAGAATCAATTTCCAGTTTGGTATGCAGGTGTTCACGGAGTTTTTTCGTGTCCTGATTTATTTGGCGAATTTTTAAGAGGGAGCGGATATAAAGGAAGAAGATGATAGCGATCAGTAAGCCGCTGATATAGGGATTGGAAAGAAGTGTTGCCAACCAGTTAGTCTGTTCCATGGTGTCCTCGATAACAAATATGGATTTAGGTATCAATTGCACTGCGGTTGCAGCAATCTATTTTTATGGTATCTGTTTCCCTTCGTCAAGAAAAAGAATTTTTTTTATGTTTGCTCATTGTTTGATTTTTTCTTTTATTTTCAAGACAGTATCTACTATCAAGTAAGTGCCGGCAGCGGTCAGGATAATGGTTGCCCCGGCCGGCAGATCAGGTGCGTAACTGAGGCCGAGCCCCCCCACCGTTGCACATAGACAAAGCAGGATGGCTGTCAGAATCAATGTCGGCAATCTGTTGGTCAGGCGGCCGGCGGTTGCGGCCGGTAATGCCAGCAGAGCGACGACAAGTATTATGCCGACAAGTTGGACCAGCAGGACAACCGTCAGGGCAACCGTACAGAGGAAAAACGTATTATAGAGATCCACCGGCAGTCCGGACAGCCGGGAAAATTCTTCGTCAAAGGCAATGGCATCAAGTTGGCGATGGAAAAAGAAGGCCGCAAGCAACAGGCCTGCGTCAAGCAGTCCTATGAGAATGATATCCCTTGATGAGACCATGAGGATATCGCCGAAAAGATAGCTCATCAGATCTTCATTATAGCCACTTGTTTTACTGATAAACAGGATGCCCACCGCCATGCCCACTGCCCATACCGCACTGAGTATGGTGTCTTGACGCATGTCGGATTTTGCTTGCAGCCAGGCAATAATCAGGGCCGCAAGCAGGGCGGCGACCACTGCTCCGGCAAGAGGAGAAAAAAAAGTCATGCCCCTTTCCGTCTGCAGGTAGCGGGCAACACCCATGCCACCCAGCGTACAATGGGCAATGGCTCCGGCAATATATGTCATCCGCCTGACCGTCACATAGGAGCCGACAATGCCGCAGGCTATTGATGCCAGCACTGCCGCCAGCAGGGCCATTTGCAGGAAGGGAAATTGTTGCAGGTCGGTTATAAATTCGAGCAAGAGTGTCCCTCGGAAGAACAGCGATGGTCATGGCGGACCAGGGAAATGTCTTGACCATAGAGGTCAATGATGTTCTGCCCGCCCAGGTCGCTGGTCGGGTGAATAACGACGCCGTGGTTGACGCAGACAACGCTGGTAATATGATGATTGACAAAGCCGATATCATGGGAAACTACCAGGATGGTCATTCGTTTATTGAGTTCAGCCAGAATGCGGTATAATTTTTCACCGGAGGAACTGTCGACATTGGCTGTCGGCTCATCAAAGAGAAGCATCTGTGGATTTGATGCCAAAGCCCGGGCAATGAGTACCCGTTGTCTTTGTCCTCCGGACAGGTCGGCAAAAGTCCTGTCCTCGTAGCGTGAAAGGTCCACAGCTGTTAAAGCCTCCCTTGCAATCTGCTTTTTTTTGACCTCACTGCATGTCAGGCGGCGGCCCACCTGCCCCATGCGGACGATATCAAAAACCGTGGCCGGAAATCTGGAATCGAACTGGAGATGCTGGGGTACGTACCCTATGCGGTGGGCAACTTTTTTGGGCGGTTGGCCGAATACGAGGATTGTTCCCTTGTCAGGCGTTATCAGGCCAAGGATCAGGCGTAGAAGGGTGGTCTTGCCGCCGCCGTTCGGGCCGATGATGCCGATGAATTCACCCCTGTCGATTTTTAGGGTGACGTCTTGAAAAACCGGTTCTTCACCATAGGAAAAAGAAACCCGTTCAAGGAGGATGTCCGGAGTTGTATCCTTTGTCAATGTGTTATCTCCAAAAAAAAAACTTGGTAATTCGTCTCCAGGTAGATAAATTTTCAGCAAAAAAGGCATTAGCACCGTTCGGACGATCGTCGGCATGGTATATAACTATGGAGCGTGTACCTTTCCGGACTGGAAGTAACCGGTCAGTTTAGGCTTAATCTTCCTGAACAAGAGAGAAGGTAATGCGTTTTGCCTGCATGTCAACATGCTCAAGAAGGATTCGAACGGTTTGTCCCAGCTGGTAAATTCTGTTGGTACGTTCGCCTACCAACCGGTGCGCCCGGCTGTCAAAGAGATAATAATCCCCTTTCATGCTGCGCATCGGCACGGCGCCGCTGATGAACAGGCGGGTGAGTTCGACAAACAGCCCGAAAGAGGTGACCCCGGAAACGACGGCATCAAATTCCTCTCCGAGCCGGTCGAGAAGAAAAAGACAGGATAGCCTGGCCTGAACATCGCGCTCTGCATCGACTGCTACCCGTTCTCTTGCAGAAAGATGTACTGCTGCCAGGGTAAGGTTCTCTCCTTTGGCAAGCACGGGATGGGGAGAGCCTTTCTTAGTTTTTTTAATGAGAAAATTATGGAGCACTCTGTGGGCTATCAGGTCCGGGTATCTGCGTATCGGTGAGGTGAAATGCAGGTAATACTGAGCGGCCAGACCGAAATGGCCAAGATTTTCCGGGGAATAGCGCGCCCTTTGCATGGTTCGCAGCAGGAGATTGTTGACCACGTATTCCGCAGGTTTGCCGCGTGCTTCATCCAGTACCCGGGCAAACCAGGCCGGGCTGATTTCTGTTTTGGGCAACTGCAATCCCATGGCTGCCGCTGCCTCGGTAAATGTTGTTACTTTGGCCGGATCCGGCTTTTCGTGGATCCGGAATAAGACATCTTCATGGGCACGGGCAAGGGTTTCCGCAACTGCTTCATTGGCAGCCAGCATGAAGTCTTCGATCAGGAGATGGGCCTCGTTTCGCCGGCAATGGCTGATGGATGTGACCTTGTCATCGTCAAGAGTAATAAATGGCTCCGGGATGGTGAACCCGAGACTGCCCCGTTTTTCCCTCTGTTTTCTCAGACGACTGGAGAGTTGTTTTGCCGCCGACAGCATCGGCAGCAGCTCAGTATGCTTTTTTTGCTCATCTTTATTGTTTAAAAAAAGTATCTGGTGAACCGTGTCATAGGTAAAGCGGGTGTGGCTGGTGATCATGGACCGGCAATATTCGGCACCCAGTTGTTTGCCTGATTTGTCAAAATCAAGTATGGCGGTGAATGCCGGTCGATCCTCATGCGGGACCAGGCTGCAGAGGTTGTTGGATAACCGTTCCGGCAGCATGGGGAGAACCAGGTCAGGCAGGTAAACGCTGGTTCCGCGCCGGTATGCTTCATTATCAATGGCGGATCCAGGCTGGACATAATGGCTGACGTCGGCGATGGACACATAAAGCCGGAAACCCATGCTTGTCTTTTCAACAGCCACGGCATCATCAAAATCTTTAGCCGTTGCCCCGTCGATGGTGACATGGGGGACTGATCGCAGATCCTTGCGGTCATTATCACAACTGGTCAGCGGCTGAAGACGTTGCGCCTCCCGGCTAACCTCATCGGGAAAGGAGCGAGGCAGGGAGAGCTGTTCCATGGCCATGCGCAACTGGACGGCAACCGTAAGCGGATCGCCTAAAATCTCAAGAATTTCACCTGTCGGTTCACTGTCTCGATCACCGTAGCTGGTGATTCTTGCCAGGACTGCCGTGCCGCTTTTGGCATTTTTACACTTTGATGCCGGGATAAAAACCATAAAGGGCAGTTTGGGATTATCCGGCATCAGGTGGCCACCCTTTTTGTCGGCAATAAAAATTCCGCACAGGGTAGAGATCGCCCGTTTGACAATCCGGGCAACCTGGGCCTCTTTTCGACCCCGTGCTGCCCGTTTCAGGATTCGAATAAGTACCGTGTCCCCGTGGCTGGCGCCGTTTAAATTATCCCTGCTGATAAAGAGATCTTTTTCGTCGGCCTGCTGCCCTTCAACAGTGGCAAAGCCAAATCCCCGGCTGGTGAGGGCAACAGTGGCGGTAAAAAGTTCATCCTGGGATGATCCGAGAAATTTTTTGTTTCTTCGCCGCAGTTTTTTGTCCTTTACCAGGGCATGCAGGGTTGTATTGACCGCCTTGCGTGCTCCGCCCGGCAGGTCAAGTTCTTTCATGACGCCGGTGGTCGACAGGGGATTCTTTTTTCCGGAGAACAAAAACAGAATACGATCCGCCAGTGATGGTGCGTTCGCGAATCCTTGCCGCCCCGGACGGATACCATGTTTGCGTGTTTTACGACCTGGTCGATGTCTACGTGTGGTTTTTTTTGTCATTAATTTACAGGAAAAAGGGTAGATGGAAATGAAAACCTTAATTTAGGGAAAAATGAGAGAAACCCCTTGTGGAACAGGGATGATCTGCGTACACTGTCGAATACCGTCATTTTTCGGTAGTACAATAATGACACCGCTACGCTGTTATGAAAACCCAGGCCAAAATCAACATCACAGTTTGAACCGCCGCAGGCGCAAGCTGAAACCGGCTTCTGTTTTCGAAGAAAATTGTTGTACCTGAATTAAGATTTTAATTTCAATTTAGGTTTAATCATTATTTAACTGTACACCATTTTTCAAAGCAGGGCTTCTGAATTTTACGTAACCTGCTGATGAGTACAACCAGCCGTGTCCGGTAACAGAGATTAAGGTGGTCCTTGTAACTGATTTTTGGTTTTTATTGCGACGCTGACGACCTTAGTGGATATTATTTCATGCAATACAGCAAGTTTGACGTAGAAGAATATCATGGGATCATGGCCGGTTTTATCGGTGAAGACTCCGAAACATCTGTTTTCTGGAAAGCTCTTGATTTTGCTCTTGCCGCCCATACCGATCAGTGGCGTCGTTCCGGCGATCCCTACATCATGCATCCCTGCAACGTGGCACGTATACTTGCCGAAGAACTTGATATCCGGGATGCGGAAATTTTAGCTGCCGCCCTGCTTCATGATACCATAGAAGATGTGGAGTCGGTGACATCTGAAGTAATCAGAAAAAAATTTGGCCCCCGGGTGGAGGCCATCGTTGAAGGATGCACGAAAGTCACGCATCATGTGGGTGACAAGCAGGCATTTAAGAAGCTTGTACATCGCAAAATTTTTTCCGGAGCGGCAGCCCGGCCCGAGGTCATGCTTGTAAAACTGGCTGACCGTTTGCATAATCTGCGTACCCTTGCCTCCATGCCCCGTCATAAACGGCAGAAAATTGCCGATGAGACTCTTGATATCTATGCCCCGTTAGCCACGATTTTGGGATTGTTTGCCATCAAGCGCGAATTGTACAATCTCGCGCTGGCCTACAAATTTCCCCGCCAGAGAAATAGACTCCAGTTGCACATTGAACGACTGCGCCATGATCCGAAGATCAACAACATCGTGCAGCAGGTACAGAAGGCACTTGATACGGAAGGAGTACAGGGCAGTGCCGACCTGCGAACCAAAGGACTGTGGGGCTATTATGATCTTAAAAATCGTATTCTGATCAAAGAAATAGAAAGTCCCCAGGAAATTGTCATCACTGCTGCCGATCGGGGGGACTGTTATCGGGCGCTTGGAACATTGAACTCCCTGTATCCTCCCATTCCCAGAACCATTCGTGATTTTATCGCCAATCCGAAGCCGACCGGATATCAGGGTCTGCATGCCCGTGCCAATATCCAGGGCCGCAAGTATCTTTTTAAAATACGAACCAAAGAAATGGAGCGTAAGGCCCAGCGGGGACTGGTACGCGACTGGACGGCAGGAGAAAAAAGCGGTGGCCGTTTTGTTAAAGAGATCCAGGAGATGTTTGATATCCTGGGCAGTGATGAATCGGTATCCTATCGGGACATGATCGCCGCCGGGGGCCGGAAGGAAATTTATACCTATACTCCCCAGGGAGATCTTATCTGTCTGCCGGTTAATTCGCTGGTCCTTGATTTTGCCTTCCGCGTACACACTGCAATCGGTCATAGCTGTATCGCTGCCATGATCGGTAAGCGTCGGGTCTCTCCCGTCCATGTCCTGCGTGACGGTGATGTGGTCAAGGTGATCCGGCAGGATATGCCGGTTCGTTTCGAACAGGATATTCAGCGTCTTTGTCAGACCCCTAAGGCGCGTTCGGAGCTTGCCAAGGGATTTCGTCTGCGTCGTCGGGAGGTTACCCGTGAAATAGGTGTCTCGGTGTTCAGGCAGGAGATGCGACGTTACGGGGTTCCTTTTGATATAATAGAAAAAAATGGCATGCTCGATATCCTTGCTTATTTTCATCTTGATTCACTTGATGATTTGTTTCTGCATATCGGGGAAGGTCGGGTTCGGCTGCGGGAATTGATTTATGAGGTACGGCACGGATTATATGCAGACAGGGATACCCTGCAGCTTCCCACAGGTATCTTCAACAGGGTGGAATTGGCGACCATTGATCCTGTTGTTGTAAAATCGTCGGCCTGCTGCAAACCGACTCCTTTGGACAAAGGTGTAATCGGTCTGCTCAGCGAACGGGGGCTGTCCCTGCATAAAAAAGACTGTTCCCGGCTGCGAAAAATAAAATTTCAACGTGAGGATGCGGTCGAGGTGCGCTGGAAACTTCGACAGACCCCGGTGGTGAAAGAGCAGAAGATTATTGTTATGGCAGCTACCAGAAATCGGATTTTTCTCCTTCTCTCCGTTGCCCCTGAGGAGATGAAGATATCCGAGATCGTTAATTTGAGCAGGGGGCCCGGCTCTTCGGCTGCCTGGGAAATTACCTTTAAGGTTGCCGATCTGTACGAACTGAAAAAAATACTCAAGCATTGTGACCGTTCCGGTCTTCCTTATGAGTTTGTTTTAGAACAGTGATTTTCAGGAGTAACAGCGTCTCGATGACCGGTTACGGCAGATTCAGTGCGTCGGTACTCAGCCGTCCCTCCCAGGCTGTGTAAGGATTCTTTGTCATCAGAGTGGGATCGCCTGCCCATTGTTGCAAAAGTGTTTGCAAGTGCGACCGTGAAATTTCCCTGGCGCCGAGTTTGAGCAGGTGAGCGGTTGTCATCTGGCAGTCTATCATTTTTATCTTATTTTCCAGGCAGAGGTGAACCAGGCCGGCAAGGGCTGTTTTGGATGCATTGCTGACAAGCGAGAACATGGATTCACCAAAGAATACCTGATTAAGACAAACTCCGTACAGGCCACCCATCAGTTGCCCGTCCTGCATACACTCCACACTGTGCGCATATCCCAGGTCATGCAGTTTGGTATATGCCTCTTTCATTTCTTTGGTTATCCAGGTTCCTTCTCCTGATTTGATACGAGTATCCGCGCAGGAATCGATTACCTCGGAAAATGCCTGGTTGATCTGCAGCGAAAAGGTATTTTTTCTTAAGATTCTGGCCAGCCGCCTGGGGCAGTGAAATTCTTCCGGCAGGAGAACAAGGCGGGGCGCCGGACTCCACCAGAGGATGGGTTCTCCCTCTGAATACCAGGGAAAGATACCTAGCCGGTAGGCGGCCAGCAGTCGCGCCGGAGAGAGGTCGCCGCCCACGGCAAGCAGGCCGTCCGGTTCGGCAAAATCAGGATCGGGGAAAATGATTTCCTCTGGAAGCTGGAAAACCGGCATGGGTGCGGGATTGGTCTAAAAGTGATTCCGGTTTGGTTTATTGGTACCTGAATTGAGCTCAATTCAGGTGGTAAAAAGCTGTGGAGTAAGATACCAGAAAAGGGCAGGGGAGAGAAATAAAAAATTAAGAATAGGGGGAGGGCGAAACTTAAGAATTGGTTTTACGGGGTAGC
>JALSNT010000405.1 GCA_026986885.1 Desulfobulbaceae bacterium | reverse complement strand
ATATGATCCGCCCTTCTCACGGTTGACAGCCGATGGGCAATCACCAGAACCGTCCGCCCGTGAAACCCCTGTTCTACTGCCTGCTCAAGGATATTTTCTCCTTCAGTGTCAATGGCGGCGGTGGCCTCATCAAAGATCAGCAGGCCAGGCTTTCTTGCCAACACCCGGACAAAGGAGATCAGTTGTTGCTCGCCGGCGGAAAGCTCGACTCCGCCTTCACCGATAACCGTATCCAGGCCGGCAGGCAGGCGCCGGACAAGTTCCGCCAGACCGGTTTTCTCAACAAGGTTATCTATTTCATTAGCGGAAATATCCGAACCGGCCGTAATATTTTCCCGCACCGTAGCCGGCAGAAGAAAAACCTCCTGCATGATAATTCCGACAAGTGTGCGCAGAACGGGCAGTGGATAACGGCGCAGATCTACATGGTCAAGAAAAATTGTGCCCGTGTCCGGGTCATAAAACCTGACCAGCAGCCCGGCCAGAGTGGATTTGCCGGAGCCGGTTGATCCCACCAGGGCGGAAACTTTGCCCGGAGCAAGCGTAAAGGTAAGATTATGCAACACCGGCGCATCCTTTCCATACGAAAAACCCACCTCGGCAAACCGCACCGCACCCCTGATTTTTTTGGGACTGTACACCGGTTCAACAATCGGTAACACCGCATTGGTATCAAGAATTTGAAAAATTCGTTCCGCTGATGCCATGGCCGACTGAACAATGGAATATTTTTGTGACAGCTCCCGCAGCGGTTGAAAGAAGAGCCGCATGTACGAAAGAAAGGCGACCAGTTGCCCAAGAGTCAGTTGTCGCTGTACTACCTCGCCTCCACCATACCAGAGAATAAGGGCAACCGCCGTTGCGCCCATGAACTCGGTCAGTGGGAAAAAACCGGCAAACAAACGAATCTGGGCAAAGGTTCGCTGCAGGTAACCGTCGCAGAGTCGGGTATAATCAGCAATAATTTTCTGCTCCCGGCCATAGATCTGGATAATGGCCATATTGGCAACCGCTTCCTGCATAAAACTGTTTAACCGGGCCAGTTGCCTGCGAATCGCCCGAAATCGCTCCCTGGCCAGCCTGGAAAAAACAAGGGTAACAGTAAGAGATGCCGGCAGGAAAACGGTCATCAACATGGCTAATCGGACATTCATCAGATACAGGGCCACTAAAATTCCGGTCAGTTTAAGAAGATCATTAAACAGGGTTACCAGCACTGAGGTAAACATTTCATGCATGTTTTGAACGTCATTGGTCAGCCTGGTGACCAGCTTGCCGGTCGATTGCTGCTGAAAAAACCGTACCTGCAATCCCAGGATATGGTGAAACAGACGATTACGCAGCCGGTGCATGATCATCTGACCAATCCATTCAAGGAGAACCACCTGGCAAAAGCCGGTGGCAAAGACAAGTCCGATCAATATGGTATACCAGGCGGCCACTCCGGCCAACCCGCTGATACGTTGTGCCATGGCAAGGGAAGTCGCTGCCATGAACCTGTCAATACCGACCTGTACGAGTCGGGGCATGCCCAGGGTTGCAACAGTTAAAAGCAGGGAGAGCAGGACCGCGCCGCCAAAGGCCGGCCAATACGAGCGACTGAGTGAAAAAATCCTTTTCCACAGGCGCAGATCGAGCAGGCTGCCGACCTTCCCGTCTTCGGTGTAACCGTAATTATGCATGGTCCCGCTGTTTATCAACCATTATCTTGTACAGATCGCTGCCCGCATACATTTGCTCGTGATTGCCCACAAAAATAATCTTGCCCTCATCCAGCATAATGATTTTCCCGGTACCGGCAAGCAGGTTCACCCGGTGCGACACCAGCAGGACCAGTCGGTCTTGATACAACCGGCGGATATTAGCAAACACCTCCTGTTCCGTTGCCACATCCAGAGCGGACAGGCCATCATCAATAATCAGGACCGGCCGGTCGCTGAGAAAGGCCCGGGCAAGAGCGATTCGCTGCCGCTGGCCGCCGGAGAGTTTTACGCCCTGCTCCCCCACCAGCGCCTGATAACCTCTTGCCAGACTTTCAATATACCCATGGATAGCCGCGGCCCTGGCAGCTGTTTCCACCTGTTCGCGTGTGGCTTCCGGCCGGCCAAAGGCAATATTGTTGTAGATGGTGTCGGCAAAAAGGGAGGTTCGTTGACCCACATAGCTTATCATTGATCGGAGTGTGGCAACACAGAGGCTGTTGACATCATAGCCGCCAAAAAACAACATATCCTGATCCACTGGATACAAACGGACAAGTAAACGGCAAAGGGTGGATTTTCCCGAACCGGAACGACCGGCAATACCGTAAATACCGGTGGTAAAGGAGACAGTGACTCCTCTCAGGGCCGGCCGACGGCTGCCGGGGTAAGAAAAAGAGAGATTGTGGAGGCGAATTGTCGGCGCTTTGGTAATAGATCGAATACAATGAGCGCGGTCC
>JALSNT010000404.1 GCA_026986885.1 Desulfobulbaceae bacterium | reverse complement strand
TTACTTAAATATCGAACCCGCTGGCGTGGTCCCATGATCCTGCTCTACATCTCGCCTCTTTTCGTGCCCGGCCTGTTGATCGGTATCTCCACCCTGATGTTCAATGCCAATGTCCTGGGGATGAGCGGCAAACTTACCTCGGCAATCTTAGCCAACACCACGGAAGATATAGCTTTTTCCTTCCTGGTTATCCTTGCCCAGCTGGTTCGTTATGACTGGCGAATGGACGAGGCGGCAATGGTTTTCGGGGCGAAGCCGGCCCAGGTATTCTGGGAAGTCACCCTGCCCACAATCTGGCCGGCGATTTTAGGCTCTTTTCTGGTCAGTTTTATTCTCGCCTTTAATAATCTTGAAATCTCCTATTACAATCTCGGCGCCATACCGACCCTGCCGACCATTGCCTGGGGTTCACTGAGGCACGGTATCAAACCGGAACTTTTTGCCCTGGCAACGGTCATCAACGTATTGGTTTTCTCAATCATTGCCGGACTTTTCTTCCTGATCCAGACAGGGATGGTTCGCTTTGGTTACCGGGGCGAATAGCAAAACATGGCCGCCGCCGAATATATCCTGGCTATAGACCAGGGCACTACCGCCACCAAAGCCCTGCTTGTCAGCCGGAACGAAGAAATTATTCAAGTAGCCTCCATAACCCATGAACAAATCTACCCGCAGGCAGGATGGGTGGAAATGGACCCGGACCTTCTCCTCCATAACATCCGGGAAACCTGCCACCGGGTCATGCAGGACAGGGAGCCGCAAACCATCCAGGCAGTCGGGCTGTCCAATCAGGGAGAAACCGTTATCGCCTGGGACCGGCAAAACGGGAAACCACTCTACAATGCCATCAGCTGGCAGGACACCAGAACCGAGGAACAGTGCAAAAAACTCAGCAGAAACATTGATCCGGCAAAATTGCAGGCCAAAACCGGCCTGATCCTTGATTCCTATCTGTCGGCGTCAAAATTTTCCTGGTTGCTGGAAAATGTGGAAGCCGTACAACAGGCGTTTGTTGCCGGCCGTCTCCTGCTCGGCAACCTGGATGCCTGGATGTTGTGGCACCTGACCCAAGATAAAATATTCTGCACGGATTACACAACGGCCAGCCGTACCCTGCTCTTTAACATCCACACCCTTGACTGGGATGATGATCTGCTGAACATCTTTCGTGTCCCAAGGGAGATACTCCCCAGACCTTGCCCCAGCGCCAACCTGTTTAGCCGGGTCAGTCCAAAGGTGCTGTCCGGGGTGACGGCCCCCGTCACCGCCTCGGCAGTAGACCAGCCCGCCGCCCTGTTCGGGCATGGATGCACGACAACAGGAAGCCTGAAAATAACCTATGGCACCGGCGCCTTTTTACTGATGAACATCGGTAATTCATGCACCTGCTCACAGCACGGTCTCCTTACCTCGATTGCCGCCGTTCATCCGGACAGGCCCGTGCAGTATTACCTTGACGGCGGCATGTACAGCGCCGGCGCTTCAATACAATGGTTACAACGCCAGGGGATAGTGGATAATGTGACCGCAACCAGTGAGCTTGCCGGCAGCATTGCCGACAACGAAGGCGTTTACTTTGTACCCGCCCTGGTCGGTTTAGCCGCCCCCCACTGGCAGCGTGATATCTGCGGCGCTTTCTTCGGCCTTACCAGGGCAAGTACAAAAGCACACCTCATTCGCGCGGTCCTGGAGTCCATTGCTTTTCGTGTCGTTGAAATTGTTCAGGCCATGCAACAGGACACTCATCTTGAAATCCGGAAAATCATGGCGGACGGCGGGGTCAGCAGCAACTCTTTTCTCATGCAGTTTCAGGCCAACCTGCTTGGTATCCCGGTTGCAGTCACCCATACACCTGATATTACCGGACTTGGTATCGCCCGTCTTGCAGGCCTTACAACCGGGTTTCCTGCACCAGCCTCTACCGATGAAAACAGAGCCGCAGGACAACACACCACCTATCAACCGGAAAAAAATTCCAAAAAATACCAGGATTTTTTTAAACGATGGCAAAAAGCCGTGCAATGTGCCTTATCCTTCCAACAAACCGGGTAACAGGCCTGCAGCGTAAATTCTTCAACAAAAAATATGTCCGTCAATATACCGCCCTTTTCATTGGACAACTCTATCCTGTTCAGGTATCTTTAAAATTTCAGCCGCCCTCAAACTAAACAATCAAAGTACAATCATTTCCGCCCGACTGTCGGCACTGATTCTTTCAAGGGCCGTGCAAAGAAACAGGCAGCCGGCAAGAAAACACAGGAAATATATCTTCCGGGGAAAACCGAATTACAGGCGATCGACGATTTTTTTGTCGCCCCATCTTTTTGAAATTTTATGCTGCCGTCAATGAAACGTACCTGTACCTTTTTCCTTTTTTCCTTTTTTTTCTTCCTACTCCTGTTCTTTTCTCTGCCGCTTATGGCACAACAACAGAAAGACCCG
>JALSNT010000403.1 GCA_026986885.1 Desulfobulbaceae bacterium | reverse complement strand
TTGTCGCGGCGCCCGAGGGTATTGAACGGATGAAAAAGGAACATCCCGATGTTGATATCTATGTCGCGGCCATAGATGACCACTTAAATGACAATGGTTATATATTGCCTGGATTAGGGGACGCCGGGGATAAGATTTTCGGTACCAAATAGCAGGCTTATATCAGTGCGTTACTTTTAATTTCCTGTTATAAAAAATAAGAAAATGAGCATTGCAGGTCTGCTTGAGTGGAACGAACGCAGACAAACAGCAACCACTACCTTTGTCTGCTTTCTTTATTGGTAATCAGCATTGTTTAGTCCATGCGTACAACAGGCGCAGAGCGCCACAGCTCTCGTCACACCGCAGAGCGGTGTGACGAGAGTAATATCGAAATCCGAATATCGAAACCCGAATATCGAAATCCGAATATCGAAATCCGAATATCGAAACCCGAATATCGAAATCCGAAACAGATTCAACTCCGGAATGTTTCAATGACACAAACAAGGACAGTTTACAGTATAAAGCATTGAATCCATTTTGATCATTTAGTTTATGGTTATTTGATATTGTTTCGAATTTTCCGGTTTATCCGGCTTTAGTTTTTTTAAGTTCACCATATTTCCGGCTGGTTGCCCGATGAGAAGAGAGATTAAGGAGAGAGCATGAAAGGTGACATGGAGACAATGAGTATTTTTCGACAGGCGGTTATCGGCATGCAGATGCTGTGTGTGGCCTTCGGCGCCCTGGTGCTGGTGCCCATTTTAACAGGACTTAATCCCAGTGTCGCCCTGTTTACCGCCGGAGTCGGCACGTTGATCTTTCAGGCGGTTACCAAGAGAAAGGTGCCTATATTTCTGGCCTCATCCTTTGCCTTTATCGCTCCCATTATTTATGGCGTCCAGACCTGGGGCATCCCGGCAACCCTCTCCGGACTGCTGGCCGCCGGTCTGGTTTATCTGGTGCTTTCCGGGCTGATTATTGCCAGGGGGCTGTCGATCATTAAAAAGATATTGCCGCCGGTGGTCGTCGGCCCTGTCATTATGGTCATCGGTCTTAACCTGGCGCCGGTGGCTGTCCATCTTGCCATGGGCAAAACCGGAGACGGCACCGCCGTGCTGATGCCCCAGGCACCGGCTTTGACCATCGCCCTGATTTCTTTGCTGGTCACGGTTCTTGCCGTATTACTTGGCAAGGGCATGGTTCGGCTGCTGGCGATTCTTGTCGGTATTGGCGCCGGATATCTGGTCTCCCTGTTGTTGGGCCGGATTGATTTTGCTCCGGTTCTGAAAGCGCCTTTTTTTTCCATCCCTGAGTTTGTCTTTCCCCAGCTTAACTGGCAGGCCGTTTTTTTCATCGTGCCGGTTGCCATCGCGCCTGCCATTGAACATGTCGGCGATATGCTGGCGATCAGCCATGTGGTTGGCGAGGATTTTCTGGTTAAGCCCGGTCTGCATCGGACCCTGCTCGGCGACGGCCTTGCCACCTCTTTTGCCGCCATGGTCGGTGGACCGCCCAATACCACCTACTCCGAAGTGACCGGAGCCGTCACCCTGACCCGGGCCTTTAACCCCGCCATCATGACCTGGGCGGCCCTGACGGCCATTATTCTCTCCTTTTCCGGCACACTGGGCGCTTTACTTTCAACCATTCCCACGCCGGTGATGGGGGGAATAATGACCCTGCTCTTTGGTACCATCGCCACCATTGGTATGAACACGCTTGTGCGTGAAGGCACCGACCTTGCACAGCCCAGGAATATGATCATTGTTTCCCTGGTTTTAGTCTTCGGTATTGGCGACATGGCCCTGGGCTATGCTGATTTTATGGTTCGGGGGATAGGGTTGGCGGCCATTGTCGGGGTGGTACTCAATCTGTTATTGCCAAAGAAGATCACCATGTCGGATTGACGCGGCGGGATAATTTTGCTCTTTATCTCCCCCTTTTTCTGATAGCGGATGTGTGTTTTTGCCTTTTGAGAACAGGTGGTTGGCTTCATGGCGAACAATTTTTTGCACCATGGCGGCGAAAGGGTTCAAATAATTGTATTGGAATTTTCCGGTGGGTGCATTATAGTATAGGTACAATAAACAAATTCCATAACGGTCAACGGTGTCATGAAAGATCATCCCCTTTTATTTTTTTTCCTGATAATTGCAGGAATATCAGCTTTCAGCAGTCCGCTGAGAGCAGAGGGTGAATTACCGTTATGGGACAGTGCCGTCAACAAGCTGCTGGCCGCCGGTCTGTATGGTGTTGATACCGGCAGAGCCCCTATGGCCGTACGGGTTGAAAGCTCCACCGATCTGTATAAGGGGCTGGCAGCGGACAAGGCCCGGTTGAATGGCCGCAGCATTACTTTTTCCTATGAAGGTTCTTCGGGCTTACTTGGTTTTTCTGCCGGATACATCTATACTTCCGGCGCTGTCGAGGGAAATTTCGGCGCAGTATATCTTGATCTTGACGATCCCATGGGATTTAAAGCCTATGACAATAGCAAATCATGGTATCTTGCCCTTGATCTCTCCACCTCGTATCAGCCCCATGATGATATTGTCCTTGGCTTATCGGGCAAGACCATGTTGATGGATGATCCATACAGCCTTAACAATGACCGGATTTTTTCCTTTCTTCTGAATATGCCCGTTTCTTATAAAAAGTATATTACCATTACTCCCGAACTGCAGTGGTCCCGCAGTCTGCCGGGTCAAAATCGGAATTTTCCCGGATTCCAGGCACCCGCCGATCAGGAGACGACAGGTAAGGATGTCCTCTATGGTGGTGTATCCATCAGCTTTTCTTACTGATTGTCGATTCTTTTCCCCTCGATTTCTGTTGAGCATTTTTTAAACAGATTTTCTCCCGTGATTTTCATGTAATTTTTTATGTAATTTTTTATGTAATCTTCTCCTGATTCATGCAGAAGCATCATCGCATTCTCCTTCTGGTCTCCACTGGCGTGTTCATGTCGACCATGGACAGCTCCATGGTTAATGTGGCCCTGCCGACATTAATGAAGATTTTTTCCAGTTCACTGGCAGTTACCGAGTGGGTGGTCCTTATTTACCTGCTGACGATTACCGTAACCCTTCTGTTCTGGGGGAATTTATCAACCAAAACAGGACAGGGGCGGTTGTACGGCTGGGGGATTTTGTTGTTTGTTGCCGGTTCCCTGTCCTGTTCACTGGCAGGTTCCATAGAGTTCCTCATCGGTTCACGCTTTTGCCAGGCCATTGGTGCCTCCATGATGATGGCCATGGGTCCGGCCCTTATTAACTCCACCTATCCCAAGGCACAGCTGGGCCAGGGTTTGGGCATGGTTGGTGTCGCTACCTCCCTGGGGTTGATGAGCGGCCCTGCTGTCGGTGGCTTGTTACTGCGCTGGTCCCACTGGCGGTTTATCTTCCTGGTGACTGTTCCCATCGGTCTGCTGGTGTATCTACGGTTTCGCAGGATTTTGTCCTCCGTCGACGGATCGGTTTTGCCCGCTCGGCCGAACGCGGGAGGCCGGTTTGATGTGACCGGAGGTATTTTGTATGCGTCGGCGGTTGCCCTGTCGGTCCTGTTGCTCACTCATACCGGCGGCAGTTGTCGTTCTCCGGCGAGAGGGGACTGGTTGTCGTATTTTTTCTTTGCCGTTCCCATCCTCTGGCTTTTCTTTATTATCTATGAATCAAAAAAGGAAAGGTCGTTGTTGCCGGTTCACCTTTTTCGGAATCGTTTTTACGCCATGGCCATGTTGAGCGCCATGCTTTCTTTTGTGGTTCTGTTTTTTGTCCTGTTGTTAATGCCGTTTTATCTCAGCTCGGTACGGGGGTATCCCCAGGATCGTGTAGGTTTTTTCATGATGGCTATGCCGCTTTGTGTTTTTTTTGTCGCCCCGCTCGCCGGGCGTCTGCATGATAAAATAGGGGCCAGAATCGTTGCCAGTATCGGTCTGGGCGGTTGTTTTGTCAGCCTGCTGCTGCTGACCGGAATCACGGTCGGTTCTTCACCCGTTTTTATAGTCTTCACCCTTGCCCTGCTTGGTTTTGGCCAGGCCATGTTTCTTGCCCCCAATTCAGCAGCGGCCCTTGCCGGTGTCGCCCATGATGACAGTGGGGTGACCTCAAGTCTGCTGGCAACGAGTCGTAATATGGGCATGTTGCTGGGAACGGCCCTTGCCGGGTATATTTTCGCGCGCATGTACAGAGAACTTACCGGGGGAATGGATATTAAGGATTTCTCTCCGGCGCAGACCGGCCAATTTATGCAGGCATTGCGGCAGACCTTTGTTGCCGGCAGCTTCATTGCCGCCATGGCGGCCTTGAGTTCCTGGCTGCGGGGAAGCCCTTGTCGGGTTGAGACTGATTGAGAAGGAAATTTGTGCTGAATTGCAGGGTGATTACTGTTGTTTGCCTGCCTGATTATTCGGCAGCCGGATGATGGATCTGCTGCCGCCTGATTGCCTGCGCTCAAGGGTGAATGATCCCTGATGTTCCCGTATTATTCGTTCGACCAGGGTGAGGCCCAGGCCTGTGCCGAAGGTTTTGGTGGTGAAAAACGGATCGGTGGCCAGATCGATATGGGCATCGGCAATTCCGGGGCCGGTATCCTCAAAAATAATCTCTATCATATCTGCGGATGTCTGCTCAATGCGCAGGATCAGTTCCCCGCCTTCGGGCATGGCTTCAATGCTGTTGCGGACGAGGTGGACAAAGGCCTGATGCATAAGCTTGCGGTCGAGCAGCAGGCATGGGCTGGATTCGGGCAGGTGCAGGTGCTGGACAATTTTCTGCTTCTTCATGGCTGGATAGTACAGCATGAGTGATTTGCTCAGCAACTCGTTTAACGCCACAGGCTTTTTCTCCGGCTGCACGGTTTCCACGAAGTTGAACAGGTCTTCCAGGGTTCTCTCAATTTTCATGACCTCATTGGTCATTATGTTGAGGAATTTCAACCATTCCGGCTTTTGCGTTTTACCGGCCAGCAACCTGGCGGTGCCGCCGATGGCGGTAACGGGATTTCTGATTTTATGGGCAAGCTGCGCTGCCATGTGACCGACGGCCGAATAGCGTTCGGCTTCAATCAGCAGGTCTCTGTTTTGTTCAAGCTCGCGGGTAACGTCTTTCAGTTCCTGAATCCTTTTCTCCATGGCCATATAGAGGTGGCAGTGTTCAATGGCCAGGCTTGCCTGGGAGGCAAAGCTTTCCAGGTCGTGGATCAAAGAATCCGTTATGGGTTCCCGGCTGATAAAGTGGTCGGCTATGATCACGCCCAGTGATCTCCGGGGAGAGTAGAGCGGAACGATGACAAAGGATTCCTCCTGGAGCAGTCCTATCAGGCCGGGCGGAACCGGCCAGGGACATTTGCCGTTAATTATATTGATGGAGTGACGTTTTCTTGCCGCACGGATGAGGATATGCTCATCCTGATCGGCCCTGACATGGAGTGCGTCGACGATACGGTTAACCTCGGCATTATCCATAAAGCCATACTGTTGAATATCTGCCATCAGGTCATTGAAATCCTGGTTTTTTTCATTGTTTATTCCGGAGCGCGGGCCAATGGCCATCTTACCGATAAGGGCATTTTCCTGTTCATCAAAGAGGGCAAGGAAGGCACGATCAAATCGCAGACCCTGGCCGGCGGTAATACCCACTAAAATGGCCTGCAGGATTTCATCAAGATCAGTCATGCTGAGATAGGCGGTATTCATCTGCATGGTCAGTTCATGCAGAAGCCGACTTCTGAATCGGGCCTGTTCGATTTGTTTCTGGTAAAGACGATTATTTATGGTAAGGCGTCTTTTCTCCAGAATTTTCTGCAGGGAGGTCAGGAGTTCCGAGAATTTAATCGGTTTGGCAATATAGTCGTCGGCACCGCGTCGTATACAGTCCAGAGCGGTCTGGAGATCGGTGACGGCGGTCAGCATGATGATGGCCAGGTCGGGGTGTTCATCTTTCAGAACAGGCAGCAGCTCAAGGCCGCTTATATCGGGCAGGCCGATATCAAGCAGAATCAGGGCGATATTCTCCCCGGCCATGATTTTGCGTACTTCGGCTGCCGATCCGGCGCTTAGCGAAGAAAAGCCATGGTCGCTCAGAAAGTCCTGCAGGAGAACAACAAAATCAGGATAGTCGTCGACAATGAGTATTTTTTCATCGTCCTGCAACCGGCTGGGGGTGGGTGTATGCGCTGCCGCCGGAATATGTTGGGGATCGACCATATTGTTTGAGAGAGGGGAAATAGAATACACTCTTTTTCATCTACAGTCTCATTTCTACTCCTGAAAAAACCGACTGTCAAGCGCAGGCAGCGGCAATCTCGGATTGCCTGCAGGCCGGAGGCATGGTAAGTAGACTGGCAGAAGTTTTTTACCGTAAAAGAAATATATAACAAGATGTGTATCCATGCCGGGAAAAAGAGGGCAGCAGAAACAAAAGAGCCTCGGTGACGAGGAGCTTCTCCAGGTCATTGCCGATTTTCTGAACATGGGCCATGTGGAAAATATCGTTGCCATGTATAAGCAGGAACCCCGGTACTATGACTGGACCGGCATTCTGTTGACCGATGAACGCTTTGCCGTTCGTCTTGGAGTTTGTGTCCTTTTTGAATATCTTGTCGAAGAGCGGCCCGATGATGTCTGCCTGGCAATACCTTCACTCGTCCATCATCTGCAGCATGAGCAGAGCTGGGTCAGAGGCGAGGCGGTCACCGTGCTCGGGATCATCAGCACCAGAGAGGCCCTGGCCCATGTGAAAAACATGCTTGCCGATCCGGATGACCAGGTCGTTGAGGTTGCCCGTGATATCTTGCGGCAGGCAGGAGAGGACGGTTAACATGGAGAAAGATGGCCGCAATATTTTTGTTATTGAGCTGCATTGCCCCCGGGTTGCGAGTATGGACGGATGGAGCGGTTGACATCAATGCGGGACATCTTTGGCCCGGACGGAGTGCTTGCACACCATTTAACCGGATATGAAGCACGTGCCGGCCAGCAGGAGATGGCAACGGCCATTGCAGAACTGCTGACGGCGGATATTGATCCCGACCGATCCTCCGGGCAGGCGGTCTCGCTGGCCATAGAGGCCGAAACCGGTCTCGGTAAAACGCTGGCCTACCTCGTTCCCGCCGCACTCAGTGGAAAGCGGGTCGTGGTTTCGACCAATACCCGTAATCTTCAAGACCAGATCCTTGAGCGGGAAATTCCGTTTATTCGCAAATATGTTGATCCTTCCTTCAAGGCGCTCTGTGTCAAGGGACGCCAGAATTATCTCTGCCTGTATCGCTGGCATCAGCAGTGTTCAGGTGCCCAGGGTGAACTGTTTGCCGGTTCGGTCGCAGAAAAAATCACCAGCTGGTTAAAGGAGACCCGGTTCGGTGACCGGGCCGAGCTTGACTGGCTTTCTTCCGGTTCTCCTCTCTGGCAGAAGATCTGCTGTCAGACCCATTTCTGCTTAGGCGGTGATTGTCCGGACGGGCATCATTGTTTTTTAAATCGCCTGCGGCGTGAAGCTGCCGCCTGTAAGCTGCTGGTGGTCAATCATCATCTGTTGTTCTCCGACCTGGCCGTGCGTCGCGGCGGCCATGGCGAGGTGCTGCCCCGTTATGAGGTCGTAATTTTTGATGAGGCCCATCATGTGGAAGGGGTGGCTACCCGCTTTTTCGGTCGTTCGTTTTCCCGTTATCAGGTAAAAGACCTGGCGGCTGATCTTGAACGCAGTTCCACAGATGGTTTGCAACCTGGGCAGCGGCGGCAACTGTTGCGAAAAATCAATGGCCTGTCCGGCCGTATGGAGCAGTTTACCGCTGTATTTCCTGCGGCGCGGGGAAGATTCCCACTGGCCGAGTTGTTGCGTACGTCCACATCCCTTATGGAAAAACGTGATCTGCTGTTATCTGCCTTTGACGCATTGGCCGAAACTCTGGACGATTTCGGGAGCAGCGCAGAGCCGTGGGCGCAGTACGGGGTCCGTTGCCGGCAGTTACAGGCCGAGCTTGCCGCCATCTGTGTGGAAACCTTTGATGATCTGCCGGAGGAAGAAGTCGGCTACGTTCACTGGTTCGAGCGCCGGGAAAAGAATTTCCTGCTGTCCGCTACCCCGGTGGATGTGGCAACGGAGTTGCAGGACAGTTTGTTCTCAATGGTGGCAGCCTGTGTCTTCACCTCCGCGACCCTGACGACAGCCGGTGATTTCAAATATTTTTTTGGGCGGCTTGGCCTTGCCGAAGACACGCCGACGCTGTCTTTTCCTTCACCCTTTCCGTATGCGAAGCGAACCCTGTTGTATATCCCCGAAGATGCGTTTCCCGAACCGGCGGCCAAGGACTATCAACACAAGCTGCACGGACGGATTCAGCAGTTGCTTGAGGCTGCGGGCGGCAGGGCATTGGTATTGTTTACCTCGTTTAAGGCCATGAACCTGGCATTTAATGCCTTGGCAGAGACAGTCAATGTGCCTGTTTTCAGACAGGGCGATGCTCCCCGGCACGAAATGCTGCGCCGATTTTCCACGGAAATAGATTCCGTGCTGTTTGCGGTCGCCAGCTTCTGGGAAGGTGTCGATATTCCAGGTGAGAGTTTGAGTTTGCTGATAATTGATAAATTACCATTTGAAGTCCCCAGCGACCCTGTTATTATGGCTCGCATGAATAGAATTGCCGCTACCGGCGGAAATCCCTTTTTTGATTTTCAGGTGCCCCGCGCCATTTTAACACTTCGTCAGGGCGTTGGGCGTCTTATGAGAAAATCCGAGGATCGTGGCGTGATAGCCATTCTCGATGTCCGGCTGTTCAGTAAGGGATATGGCAGGCGTTTTCGCAGCAGTTTGCCTCCGAGTCCTCTTGTCCGGGATTTTCAGGCAGTAACAACTTTTTTTACCCAGGAATGTGATGACAGTCAGCAAAGAGAGTCAGACCCGGCTTGGTGAGGTGGCCGTCCAGGTTGCGGGGCTTGTTGAAGATGCAATGCGCAGTGATATAACCAGCGCTTTGCAGGGTTGCGACCCCCTGCTTGCCGAAGTGCTTGAATATGCCATTTTTGGTGGCGGTAAACGGATACGACCTCTGCTTACGGTTTTGTCGTCGACCATCTGCGGTCGCCGGGATGGGCAGGTATATCTGCTGGCGGCAGCGCTTGAATATCTGCATGTGGCCACCTTGATTCACGATGATGTAATTGATCATGCCCGCACCCGTCGCGGTCGTCGTTCGGTGCGCAACAAATACGGTATGGCGGTGGCTATTTTAGCTGGAGACTGGCTGCATGCCCGTTCCATGCATTTAATCGGACAGTTGACCGGTCCGGACGGCCTTTCCGTTTTCTGCCGGGCGACCGGCGCCATGGTTGACGGTGAATATCTGCAGATCCGGCATGCCGGGGACATTGCCCTCACCGAAGAAAAATATTTTTCGATTATTGAGCGAAAAACCGCCAGCTTGATTGCCGCCACCTGTATGCTTGGGGCCATGCTGGCCGGTGGAACGAAGGAGCAGCAGCAGGCGCTCGGCAGGTATGGAAAGAAAGTGGGCATGGCCTTCCAGGTGGTTGATGATCTGCTGGATTATCTCGGTAATCAGCGGGAAACCGGCAAAAAAGTAGGCAATGATTTTCTTGAGGGCAAGATAACTCTGCCGCTTATTGCCGCCCTTGGCCAGGCAGAAGCAGCAGAACATGAGGAGTTGACCACCCTGCTGGCCGGTGATCGAACCGCTGTGGATACCTGTGGCCGGCTGTCGGTTCTGTTGGAAAAATCAGGAGGTTTTCGTCTTGCCCGCAGTCGGGCGAGAGAACTTGTCGGCGAGGCGGTTGCCGCCCTGGATGTTTTTTCCTCCGGCGAAGAACAGGAAAGCCATGATTTGCTGGTGGCCATTGCCGGCTATATCCTGGCCAGAAAGCAATAGGTGAGAAACCAGGTGAAAAAGATTAACAACATCTGCCTGTTGATTATCATGTCGGCAGTGTTCATCTGTCTGCTGTCATCCTGTCGCTTTTTTATGGCGGATGAGCCTGCCTCGAATCTTCGGACCGCACCGGCAGTACAGAAACCGGTGGAAACGACATCACCGGTTTTTGAAGAGCCGAATATGCCGGAATCAGTG
>JALSNT010000402.1 GCA_026986885.1 Desulfobulbaceae bacterium | reverse complement strand
CGGGCTAGGCCCATCATAACCGCGTCCTTAAAACCAACCGGCGTGATGCCGCCGCGAGTGCTTATATATTTCATTTTTATTTATCCATTACAGAAGTCAGATGACAGGACAATTTCCACCGGCGCCGTACATAATTACGGTTGCTGACTCCTCTTAAAAGGTTATACGTCCTGAACCGGAATCCCCGCTTTTCTTAACACCCTGTTGAACTTCCTGTCAAAGGTAACAATGGAGGCGCCTCTTGTCTGTTGACAAAAGGCGGCAAGGACGGCATCTCCGTAGTCCGGGATATGTGCAGGCCAGAGTGCAAGCAGGCGTTGCACATCAATTTCGGAGGGCGTAAGCACACCGGGCATGGCAATGAGGTCTACAATCATCTGCCTGGTTTCTTCAGCATCCAGCCCGTACACTCCAGTAAGAACATAAACAAATTCACTGATAACATGGTGGTGAATGATAAGCACGGACTGCAGTCGCCCGGCTTTATCCAGAAGGTCGGCTATTTTTTCCTGTTGTCCGGGATTGCGGTCGCTGACAAAAGAAATCAAACAGTTGGTATCAAGTATGGTTGTGTTCATATATGGCGGTCACCACGCTGTTTTCTGGCCCTGGCAATATCTTTTGCAATATCCCCGGCTCCGACATGGATCGTGTTTTTATACTGCAAAAATTTTGCAGGAGGTGGAATGACGATGATGCGCCCGTCTTCCACCTTCCATTGCAGGGTATCACTGACGGCAAGGGAGAGTTGTTCCCGTATTTTTTTGGGAATAGTGGTTTGAAATTTTGACGAGATAACAGTGTACATGGAACCATCCTGATAAAAATATTTCTTACCTTTTTACGATAAGGTAAGAAATATGAATTGTCAACCAAAACACACCTGCCTCCTCGTTATCTGGTTCCACCGCTCTGCGGTGAATCACAAACTCCGGCGCTCTGCGCCTTACCTGCTATTCAAAATTACGGGGTAAATTCATTTGTAACTTTTGCCGGAACAATACACCGAAGATTTCAGGCGCGGAGCGCCCATGCAGCAGACGTTCACCACAACTCAAAGGAGATCAGGGATAACATCGCTCTCGTGAAGGACATGAAATATCATGGTTATGCGACAGAAAAATTCTTGCCATCATGCTGTTCCTGAGCCGATAAGCGATGGTATCCCCTGGGACCACCTTGACAGATCACTGTTATTCATGCTCACTGCGGTTTCACCTGGTAATCGTCAAAATAAATCACGCTGTCGGCCTTGGTCCACAGGCCAACCTTTCCGGAGACATCTGCGGGCAGGCGGAAGGAGAGGTACTGTTTGGAATTGACATAACCCTTCACCAGATTGCCCAGGACGGAAAGCTTCAGGGTATGCCACTTACGGGAGGGGGTAACCACATTGCGCACCCAGCTGACCGAACTCCGTGATCCGTGTTTGTAGCGCCAGAGCACCAGGTTGTCCTCCAGGGGATTGGCACGCAGGGCATAGTAATCGCCGTTTGGTTTGAGATCAAAGAGGATACCCGCCCCCTGATCGATCCTGCCGGCAATGGCCTTGAATCGAACCTGTATCTCGCCGTTGCTGAAATTATCCACCCCATTGGCGACGGCAAAGGGATAATAGGCATAGGCCGTGACATTATCAAGAAACTCGGCGTATCGCTTACCGTACAAGGCCCGTGCCTTGTCGGCCAGGCCGGCCGAGGCCACTCCGCGCTGCCACTTGCGTCCGTCGACCACCAGTACCTTGTTGCCGTTGTCACTGCCGATGATCCAGTTGCCGACAGCGGCGGTAAAGGTTGCAGGCGGTGCGCCCACGGTTTCCGAAGAAAAATCAAACAAAGTAACACCCGGCTCCGATTCCTGTTTCTTTTGCGAATGCTCAACTCCTGCCACCGCCTCCGGCACAAGGGCAAGTCCGGTGTCGGCAGTGGGCAGGTATTCCAGTTGCGACGGGGCCTTGGCCGGGGCAAACATCCCCTGATAAACAAAAAAACCGGCCACGAGCAGAGCCGGAACTGCGCCGGCAATAAAAAATTTTGCTTTTTGTTTCATTATAGTTCTCCTGTGTATGCTCCCTGAATTGAGGCTACAGCTTTTTTGCTGAATATAACCCGCCAGCCAGAAAAAGCAGCGGCAAAATGATATAAAACCACCAGCGTCCTGCCCGGGCATCGGCAACCAGCGGGTACCCCCTGTAGGTCGAAACCGGCTCGGCTGCCACCCGCATCCCGGCCAGGCCATAGATAATCGACAATATTTCCTGTCTACTGTTGGAATAGCTCTCATCATGCCTGGCGCCATACTCGTATTCAATCAAACCATACTTTTTATCCTCGGCAGCTCCAAACATACCGGTCGATTTATTCGTTGCGTAATGAACACGAAGGTCGGGAACAACTCGCCGCAATTTTGCCAGCATATCATTTTTAAGATCAAGCAGTCGACT
>JALSNT010000401.1 GCA_026986885.1 Desulfobulbaceae bacterium | reverse complement strand
GTTGTCTGGGCAAGTTTGGAGATGTCGGCCAGGGATTTTTTCAGCTCACGGGCCAGGTTGGGCACCTGATGATCCAGGGTTCCGGCCAGCTTGTCAATACGGCCAAGAGTGGTGTTGAACAGGGGGAGGGTTTTTTGCAGTTCCTTTGAAGAGAGAATATGATTGATGCTGTCCAGGGCGGCAATGGTCTTATCGAGCATATCTTTGAGCGGCAGGTTTTCCAGGGTCTGGGTCAACTGGTCCAGGCCGGAGGGCAGAGTGGGAATTTCGATATATTTTGCCGCCGGATTATAGAACCGTGCCGTGGTCTGCGGCGCAAAAAAGAATTCAATATAGAGCTTGCCGGTGACAATGGATTTCATCTTCAATTTTGCCCGCAGACCTTTTTGGATAAGGCTTTTGAAAAAGGCCTCCGGCGTAGCAAACCCGGCCTCCTTATAATGGGTGGCTCCTGTGCCGGTTTGCTCGCGGATGTCAATGTAGACCGGGATGGTGTAGCGGTTTTTTTTCTGATCAAAATCAATACTGACCTGGGCCACTTTGCCGATGGTCACCCCGCGATAGGTAACCGGGGCGCCGATATCAAGGCCATGCAGTGAACCCTGAAAATAGAGAACGCAACGATAGCTTTTTTCATTGAAGCCTAAATTGCCGACCGTGAGCAGGGCAAAAACAGTGATGGCGATGGCGCCGATGACAAAACTGCCGATGAGGGTGGGATTGCCCTGTTTACTCATGGATCCATGCCGGTGGTTTTCCGGTCCCCCGGGTTAAAAAGTCTATGACAACGGGATTGGTTGATTCCCGGACCATTTTTTTTGGATTGCCGGTTGCAAGCATGGTTTTTGCCTCGCGGTCAAGAAAAACGGCGTTGGTGGCAATGGAATAAATCGATGCCAGTTCATGGGTAACTATTATAACAGTTGCGCCCAGACTGTCACGAAGTTCCAGGATAAGTTCATCCAGACGTTTTGATGTTATCGGGTCAAGTCCGGCGGAAGGTTCATCAAAAAATAAAAATTCAGGATCCAGGGCAATGGCCCTGGCCAGAGCAGCTCTCTTACGCATACCGCCTGAAAGTTCGGACGGGTAAAAGTTGCCGAAACCGGCCAGATCAACAAGAGACAGTTTAAATTCCACCAGCTCGGCGATAACCGGTTCATGCAGATTTGTGTAACGTTGCAGGGGCAGGGCAACGTTTTCCGCGAGGGTCAGGGAGCTGAAGAGAGCACCGCTTTGATAGAGCACCCCGGCCCGCCGCATGATCTGCTGCCTGTCCTCGTCTTCTCCGGCCCAGAAATCAGTTTTTCCGTATAAAACACGGCCTGCGGCCGGACGTTTTAAGCCGATCAGGTGCCGGAGCAGGGTCGATTTGCCGCAACCGGATCCGCCCATGATGACAAAGATATCCCCACGCCTGATGGAAAAGGTTATATGTTGCAACAGGACAAATTCACCATAAGCGGAGCTGAGGTCGACTACGGACAGCACGTTCACGTTCTGGTTGACCATTTATCTCTATAGGCTGAATATTACGGTCATGATCGCATCGGAAACAACGATCAGTACAATGGACATGACCACGGCGGATGTTGTTGCCTCACCAACCGCCGAGGCGCTGCGGCCGGAGTTCAATCCCTGATAACAGCCGGAAAAACTGATCAATACGCCATAGACCGCGCTTTTGATTATCCCCTGGGCAATCTGGTAGAGGTGAATGGATTGCCTGGTCTGATAGATGTACTCATAAAAGGAAAAGTCAAGCATTCCCATGCCGATGATAGTGCCACCGGCAATGCCCAGGAGATCAGCATAAATACAGAGGAGCGGCATCATGCAGATAAGGGCCAGCATTCGCGGCAGGACCAGATAGGATACCGGCGAGATTCCTAAAGTCCGCAGGGCATCAATCTCTTCATTCACCTGCATGGTTCCAAGCTGGGCGGCAAAAGAGGCACCGGTTCTGCCGGCGATAATAACAGCGCTCATCATGGCTCCCATCTCAAGAACCATGGATAAGGCGACTAAATTGGCCACATAGATTTGAGCACCGAACATCCGCAGCTGGACGGCGCCGACAAAGGCAAGAATCACCCCGACCAGAACGGAAATCAGGGAAACAATCGGCAGGGCGTCGGCACCACAGTTCTGTAAAAAATAAAAAAAGTCACGGCCGCGAAAATAGGTCTTGCCCCGTATAAGAAGCGCAAGGGCAATGACGATCTCACCGGCAAAGGTTACAAGATCACCACCTCTGTCGATGATTCCTGTTGTCAAGGCACCAAGACGATAGACAAATCCGGGCCGTGGTGTTGGCTTTGGCGGGGGGCTTGTGTTTTTTCTGGAAAGGGCGAGCAGGGTCTGGACGCCTGCCGGCAGTTCGGACAGGTCGGTTGAGATTTCCTGTCGTCTGCAATGATCCAGGAGTTTGACGAGAAAAACA
>JALSNT010000400.1 GCA_026986885.1 Desulfobulbaceae bacterium | reverse complement strand
GCCAGACAGGCACTCCGGGACAGTCCTGGGTTATGACGAGCAATGAAGCCTTCCCGGAAGGGGCTTTTGGCCAGACAGGCACTCCGGGACAGTCCTGGGTTATGACGCAGGTGGAAGTCGTTATTTGTTGGATCGGTAAGCCAGACAGGCACTCCGGGACAGTCCTGGGTTATGACCCATAATTACACCTCCATTGAACATTAATTTTTAAGCCAGACAGGCACTCCGGGACAGTCCTGGGTTATGACAAGAGATAGAAACCAACAACAGGCTGACCAAAATCGCCAGACAGGCACTCCGGGACAGTCCTGGGTTATGACCATTTTCTTTTCCCATAAAACAGTCCCATTTCGCCAGACAGGTACTCCGGGACAGTCCTGGGTTATGACTCTTTTAATGTTTCTGCCTTCAATTCTTCCATCATGGCCAGACAGGCACTCCGGGACAGTCTTGGGTTATGACTCTAACTTACTTACAAGTGAATTAACATTTGCCAGACAGGCACTCCGGGACAGTCCTGGGTTTCAGAAGCCAGAAGCCAGAGGACAGAAACGTGTAGGTCTGCTTGAGTGGAGCGAAAGCGGACAACAGAAGACAACGGGCGGAAAAGAAGAAACATTTCCGGGTTTTCTCAAGAGTTCCACTTCTGCGGTTCGAAATTCCTTGTTAGACATTCGATATTCGCTGTTAAGGCATCCCTCTGTTACCTAAGGCGGGGAAACCCGCAACCCAATAGTGATTGCCTGAAAATTTTCTTGTTTTTTATGACAGAAACTGAGGAGTAAGGCACTAAATTGAGCTAAACGCTCAATCAAGACAAAAGTTATTTTCCCCGTGGATATTTGTGTTTTTCCCGCCTGCCGGAAAACTCCTTGCAACATCCTGTGCTGCTGTTACAATAACAGGCATCATGACCAGTGCTCTTTCTTTCTCCGTCCACTCCCTGACCCCCATCGTCACCGGCGACCACGACCGGCGCAATACAGAGCTGCTTGCCACCGGCCTGTTGGGCAGCCTCCGCTACCAGCACTGGCTCCTCAAGGCCATGCAGGCCTGGGAGACAGATAATCAAAACCCCCTGTACCCGTTTTATTCAGCTGAATTGGCGCCGGATGCAACAATTCCGGACAAGACCGAGCGGCTTAAAAAGCGTCTGGAAAAAGTCGGGCCGGTGGTCGCCCTGTTCGGCGGCACCGGCTGGAAGCGGATGTTCCGGCTGGCTATAGAAAATCCTGCTTCAAGGGATAAACAACCGGCTTCGGCCCGGTCGGGACAACAGGCGGCCTACCAATGGGATTTCACCCTCCGTTTCACCCCGGACCGGGAAAGCCCGGCCTTTGAACAACAGTTCCATACCACAGTTGAAAAGGAACTCCGCAGCCTAATGTCCTTTGTCCACCACTACGGCTGGTTGGGCGCGGCCCCGCAAAACGGCTTCGGCTGGGTAGAGGTTAAGGAAAACAAGAAAACGATGGCCAAAGAGAATTTGCCGAAAAACAATCCGGTTTTTGCGGCAAAAGATGTTGTCCTGACAGAAAGCCAGTACCAGACTCTGACGAATGTTTTGATTCAGATGTATGAACAAAAGTTCCAGAATGCTGCTCAACGGGTAAAGCAATTGGAACAGGATATGGGGAGTTCAGCGTCCCATAACCACAAAAAAAACGAATTAAAGAGGGAAAAAATAAAAAAGCAACGGTATGGCAACAGCCTTGACCATATCAACTCAAACGGCAGTCCCCCCATCGGCTATGAAATCCGCCGCTGGCTGTACGACGACCAGGGCGGCGGGGCCGCACCAAAATCTTTTTTCGGACGCGGCGGAAATAATGGTTATGCCGGGTATATCCATGTCTCGCACCCGACAAGAAAAGAGCAGGACAATGGCTGGTTGCTCCGGCTCCGGTTTGCCTGCCGCCTGGATAAACAAAATGGGCAGGTTGTTCCGGTTCCGGCAGGCGCCCTGCCTGACGCCAGCTTGCAAAACTATGAACAGATACTTCACCAACAGGCCAGGCCATGAAGATAACAGCTGTTCGTCATGGAGAACTGCTCCGTCTTCCTTGGGAGACCGATGGAAGACAGGAGACGTTCCGGCGGCAAAACTGCAACGACATATTCGGCGAGCCGCTCACTCCTTTTCTGCCCGCCTGTTCAGGGGGCTCCTTTCGCCTGTTGCTCAACTATGAACTGATTAGCCGTTTCTACTCCGGCCGCGACCGGGCAGGCAGGGAAAAAAAGTCAGGTGAGACAAACCAGTCGGTTCCCAACAACCATCTCTGCCGGGACTGGATATCCGGCATCCCCATTGCCAGGGCCGGGGGCTGGAAACGGCTGTTTCGCCGGTTATGGCCGGATAAAGATACCGAGACCGTACTCTTCGGCCCCGCAGACCCGGAAGAGACGGCAGACGAGGATGATATTTGCAAAGGTGAGCTCAAGTTCCACCACGCCCTGTTTCCATTGGCCGATGTCGGCACGGCCCTGATAGCGCCCCGTAATGAAACAACCGGCGCCATCGGCAGTACCGGCCCCATCACCTACGAGGTGCTGGAAAAGGGCGGCTGCTGCTGCCTGGTGGTCGATTACCTGCCCCGCGTCCCCGACCCCGGCACAGCCGCCCTGATCCTGGATAAACTCATTGATACGGCAAAATGGGTCGATGAGGATGCCATCGGCGGCAAATCCTCCATCTGGGGCAGGATTAAACTGGTAAGCTGCCGAATCGCTGCCGGTCCGGATCTCAGCATCACTCCAGACACAGATTGTGAACGGAGCTAACGACCATGCCCGTACCAACCCCATCCCGGCACCGGGAAATTGAAAAGGCGTTACATGATCACCGGCCATTCCTGGCCAATGTGCGAATTAACGCCTTTTTTCATGACCTGGACAAAATTTTTGCCGATTACCTGCGCTGGTCTCTGCTGGGAGGCGGGGGACCTGCCGGTGACTATTTGGGCCATAACCATACAACAAAGGCACCTGATGAATATGCGGACCTTTACTGGCCGACCAGGGAAAAATATATAATCACCTGGAAAGGATTTTTCCGGCAGCCGGACCAACCCGAAAAACTCGATTTCCCGGTTGACAAGGTCTGGTTATGCTGTCGTGATAACAATGAGAGAATACAGACTTTATCCGGGACCTCACGACCCCTTGCCTCCTGGTATGATTTTGCTGTATACCACCATGATTATCCGGGTTACCTGTTAAACAAGGCTGCCACCGCGCTTCTGCTTTTTACCGCCGGCACGGCCGGGGTTGACGGACTGGACACCCAATATGAGACGGAAAACCAGTTTTCAACCGCCATAGGCAAACGATACCATGGACACCACACGCCCGAGACAGTTGCAGATAACAAGGTTTTGATCGCCACTCCCTTCGGCCATGAACGGAAAGTCGCAATAGATGCCGCTGAAAATGCTGTTCCGGTCGATTTAGCTGCTAAGGTGCGGGACATTACCGACTGCATGGAGCAGGCGGAAACACTGAGCAGAGAACTGACCCCGGCCTTCCGGCAAACCATCATTCGCACCAGCAGGCCCATCAACGATGTAACCCTGGCCGACCACTCCCTGTCCACGGCTGCCCTGGCTGTGGCCCAGGGAGCGCGGGTGGCGCTGGAAACAGCCGTCAGGCCGGAAGACCGGGCAATCCGGTATTGCCTGCCGACAAGGAATATTTCCGACGATCCGGAAACACCCTGCGGGCAGACTGGTTTTGCCGTATTTACCTGCGCGGTCAACTCCGGCATGCTCGATGCCATGGCCCTGGAGCTGAAAGACATTACCGCAATCAGGGAAGAAGTACAGAAACTGTTTGATGTTTTTGTCCGGATCTTTACCCATGAATATCCCGTAGGCGGAGAGGTGTACCGGGACCAGCACGGTGTGCATGTCATTGTGCCCATGCTGGGTGACCCGACCCGGCGCTGGGTTGTTGATGATCAGGATGGCCGGGTCCGGTGGCTGAAAGGAGGTGCGAAAGGGATATCCTGCCTTGATTTTGTCGAGTGGCTTTTCCACAAAACCAGGGAGGCGCTGAAAGCCGATCCAATACTATTCGGCAGGGAACTGCTGGTCGGCTGCCGGTATGCCCCGGTTCTGAAAAAACTCAACCGGCTGGCAAAGGCCATTGACTGGTCACGGGAGATATCCTTTCTTTCCATGGCAGCGGACAGGGACGGTGATGGAGAAAAAACCCGATTTTTCAAGCCCTGCGACCCGCAACCGGGGAAAATCAGTGACGACCTCTGCGGAATCTGCAGTCTGCAACAGGGCAACAGAACCCGCAAACATCGGAAATGCGACACCTGTGAACAACGGGTACAGGGGCACCGGGTATCCGGGGATGAAATCGGTGATATTGAAAAACTGGCCCGATATTCTTCTGATAACCGGATGGCGCTGTTGTCCGTCGGTTTTGATCTTGCCAACTGGCTGGCCGAGGAGACCAATTCCGGGATTTTCTCTTTCTCTAAGAAACAGACAGCGGCAAACCTAAACAAAGAGCGGCAACATCATTATCAGCGCTACAATTCATTCGGTCGTTTCCGCCGTATCTGGCGTACCACAACTCTTTTTATGGAGGAGCTCAGGGAGGAGATACAGGGGGCATGCAAAGGGGAGTCGGGACAGCCATACAGGATGCGCACCATTTTCCTGCAACCCCAGGATATGCAGATTATCCTGCCGGCAAACCTGGCGGGCAAGGCGCTTAACCTGGTGTATGAAAAATTCAGCATGGAATTCGGCAGGGTCAACGGCCGGATGCCGTTTCATGTATCCCTGTGTATTTTTCCTTTCCGGGCGCCTGTTTACCTGGTGCTGGATGGCGCCCGCAGGCTGAAAGAAAGCTGCCTGCAAAAGAAATTTCGGAAGACAACAGTACGGAGGCGGGAACAAAACACCCTGTGCCGCTACCAGATTCGCCAGACGGACACGGGGCGCGGCCCCTGGGGCAGGAAAAGAAAATTCACCCATCCCATGCCCCTTACCTGGGTTCAGGAGTTTCAGCCTGGTGATGTATTAGAAGACTTCAAGGGCAATGACTATTTCCACGCCAATATCATGACCGCCCTGTCCCCTCCTGAATGGAAATTCGCCGGTGATTTTTCCGGTACGGATTGTCAGACAGTCTACATGGTGGACAACAGGCTGGCCATTGTGGAAATCAACTCCGGATTCTGCCTGGACGAGCTTTCTGTCTTGTCGGAGGATCTTGACCTCTGCCGATGTCACGACATTCCCCTTGATTACTGGCCGCAGATAAAAAAACTTCTTCGGCTTGAATCCCGTATTTCACTGACCCAGCGGCGCAGATTACGTTCCATCATTGCCCACCGGGAAAAACTGTGGCGCCGCCATGACCTGCCCGGCCCGGACGAGCCGGAAAAAGAAGAGTTTCTCCGCAGAAGCATGGAAACACTGTGGCGTGACCCGTCCCGTTTCGGCCCCGGCGGCTGGGAAACAATGGAAGAAGATGACAGGAACCTGCTGGTCGAAAGCTGCATGAACGGCGCTTTGTTTCTGGCGTCTATGGTGGAAAAGCGGCTTTTGCAAACATGATACAGAGGAGGAAAGAGGTGGCGGAATCACCATTATTCAAGGAACATCTGCTCAGGATGTTTACCCTTGATCCGCTTCACATCGGGGTGGGTCAGAACATCATGGGCGAGGTCGACCTGCCCATTGACAGGGAAGAGGAAACCGGGGTGCCGCGCATCCCCGGCACGGCGCTCAAGGGCGCGTTTCGCGGCCATGCTGCCTGGAAACTGAAGATGCAGGGGCAAAAGGAAAAGCCCTGTCCGGGTGAACAGCCCGCAGCCCAGGACGGGCCTGCCCCTGGTATGGAAGAGGAGCAACTGACCAGAGACAGCTTCTGTAAAATAAAAACCTGTCCTCTGTGCCGGGCCTTCGGCTATCCTTCCCTGAAGCTGAAAAGCGGCGAAGATATCAAAGGTCATGAAGGCAGAATCTGGTTCCGAGACGCAAGGCTTGCCTTTTTTCCGGCCATGACCAACAGAGGAACGTACTGGTTTTCCACCCCGGCCAGGGCTGCCGCGTATCTGGATATGAAGCCGGAAAACGTCCCCTCCGGCCGGTGGGTATCCGGTCCGTACCCGGCCGATGATCTTGCCCTGACCGTGAACCCGGACATCAGCCGGCTGGTGGTGGGCTGGATGGAAATCAGCGCCATGGAAGCGAGTTCAGAAGATAAGGATGTTTCAAAAATACTTGAAAATCTAAAAGAAAAAGAAATATGCTTCCCTGATAAAAAATACTGGCGTTACATTGCCGGCCATACCATCCTGCTCGATGAAACCAACTTCTACCGGGTGGTGGAGACCTGCCTGGAACGGCGCACCTGCAACCGGGTTGATCCGGCAACCGGAGCCGTGGCCGACGGCGCCCTGTTCAGTTACGAAGCCCTGCCGCGCAACAGTCTGCTCTACAGCCGTTTATCCGTGGATAACAGCGGTTTCGAGGCCGACGGTGACCTGTCCTCTCTGGAAGCGGTCTGTGATCTTGCCGGAGAGGGGCTGGCCCGCATGGGTATCGGCGGCCTGCAGACCAGGGGGCTTGGTTCAATCCTGATGGAACAGTTGCAGCGCCCGGAACCAGACGGAGACAAAAGCGCATGACTTCTTTTACTTACCAGGAACCCAGGTGTCTGAACCAGGGCATTGCCCTGTATGACCAATGGAAAAACAGCAAAAAGGGCAACGTGGTTTCCATATTAAGCAGCGCCATGATTGTACTGCGGCAGCTCGGCCCAGCAGGGTTGGATCTGTGGATAGCCACCAATGACGAGGAACGTGGATTTATCCGCTGCGTTGTGGGTGGAAAAATCAAGAGAGATATGGAACCGGCCCCAATAACCGATACCTGGTCACGGATTGAAGACCTCATGCGCTGCCTGCGCTATGCGAAATATTATGCCAAGACCCAGAAAGAAGGCTCATAAAAAACAGCCCAAAAAAAATATCCCGGTTCTAAAAAAAGATGGCTGGTATCAAATTACCTTTCTGTTGACCGGTAATCTTCATGTCGGTTCCGGCAGGTGGGGGTTTGTTTTGCCCGGTCGCCCCTATCTGCCCGGCTGGACCCTGTGGGGGGCCCTGACGGTTTTTCTCAAGCGCAGCGGCCGCTGGTCGGGAGACTGGGGGGAACTCGGCAGCCAACTCAATGAAAAATGCTGGTTAGGCCATTTCTGTCTCATCGCCAACGGGGGTGACGGTGAATATGGTTTTCTACCGTCCAGGCAAGCGGACGGAGCAATTCGCTATTGCTGGCAGAAGAAAAAAACAGGACAAAGCGCGGCCGTCAATCAGCCGGACATGCACCCCATGGCCTTCCGGCATGGGGTAACCAGACTTTCTTCCGGTTCAGCAGACAATCTGGGCCGCCTGTTTTTACATGAAATAGTCAGGTTTGACCCAAACCGTCCCTTTCGGCTCCAGGGGCTGCTTTACTGGCAGGCAGGGAAGAACACAAAATTTCCGCTTGTAAAAGGCGATATATTAAAGATCGGCGGCAACCGGCAGGTGAGCGGCGCGGAAATATCCTGTGAGCGGATTGCTTCCTGGAAACCAGGCAGCCGGCTCGCCCGCCATCATCTGCTTTGCCTTGAAGGAGACCGGTCACACCCCTCCGGCAACCTGGAGCGTATTGTCCTGCGGCGCACCAGGGCTGCCGACGGCAAGAAAAATGGCTCCTTCAAGGGATTCGGTCAGCATTTTGTCGACTGGGGCGATCACCTTGCGCCGGGCTGGCAGCTGGACGAACTCCCCTGCCTTGAACCGGTATACAGCGATGACGACGGTTACCGGCACGGCACGGTCAGGCTGAAAGGCGGCTGACGACTTCGCCCCTGTTTCCCATGAGCGCCTATGGTAAATACATTGTCTCCTACGATATCAGCAACCAGCGGGAACGGAGCCGGGTCAGCAGGCTGTTGACCGGTTACGGTTTCCGGGTGCAGAAATCCGTTTTTGAATGTCTGCTCTCTCCGAGAGCAAAGGCCCGGCTGATCGACGAGCTGGACCGGCTGGAGCTGGAGACCGGGTTCATCTATATCTACCGGGTCAGCAAGGTGAGCAAACGAATTGGTCTCGGCAAAGTGCCGCCGTCTGCGGATAACGACTTTGCCTTTGTGGTGTAAACGAATGGCCCCGGACCCCTTTTCACCGCTTTTTGATCTCTGCTGGCATACCGTGCGGGTTGAACTGCGCAATACCCGCAATGTCTACGCCCGCCAGCATCCACTGGCCGTTTTCGCCGCTGTTTTTAAAGAGGCTGCCAGGGCATCCGGCGCTGTCGGCCTCTCCGATTTTTTTTACCATCCCCTGGCCGGGCCGGTGGGCGACCGGGTGCTGAAGAACATGGTCTACCCGCTGGAGCTGGTCTTTGCAAAATCTTCCCCGCAGCAGATCAACAGCTTTGTCAAGGCACTGGCCGTCCACCTCCAGGACCGGCGCAACAATTTCTCCATTGTTCGCACCGAACCTGCGCGCAGCCGCAACCTTGCCGAACTGCTCAAAGAGCAGCCCCTGACCGGGCAGGACGAAATCTGTCTTGATTTTATCACCCCGTTTCCCTTTACTCCCAGGGAACGGACCCGCCGTCACCTGATTGACCGGGATGTTTTTTTTCGCAAGCTCCTGTTCAGGATTACCGAACTGTTTCCGGTCCGGCTCAAGGTGGACGCCGCGACCTGGTCCGGTGTCCGGCTGCTTCCCTGTTACTGGGAATATTACGAACGATCCAGAACCCCGGGAGGAAAGGGCAAACAGCTGCTCAACGGCACCATCGGCCCGCTCTACCTCAAGGGTGATATCGCCGCAGTCTATCCCCTGCTGCTGATCTGTTCCGAGCTGAACGCCGGCCGGCGCAAGGCATTCGGCCTGGGCCGCTACCTGTTGCGTAATGAACAACCGTTTTTTGACAACCGTCTTGCCGACCGACAATTTTTCATCCACTGCCGGCAGGAACTTGACCTGCACAGTGATTACCGGGAAGCCATTGCCGGTGAGCTGCTGCAGCCGGACCGGACCATCGGAGAGCTGCACCGGTCCCTGCTCGACGGCGAATATGTGCCCGCCCCGGCCACCACCGCCGACATCCCCAAAAAGGGCGGAACCCTGCGCACCATTGCCCTGCTTGCTCCCCGGGACCATCTGGTCCACTATTTTCTGCTGAAAATATTGCAGCCGGTTCTGGACCGGATGTTTGAAGACAGCGCGGTCGGCTATCGGCCCCGCAGATCCCGGCAGACCGCGCGCAAGATGATTATTGAAGCGTACAGGGAGGGATTCTCCTATGCCCTGAAAACGGATATTGCCTCGTTTTTTGACCAGATCGACTGGGCCATCCTGTCGGCAAAGTTACACGCATGCCTGCCGGAGGCGGATCGGCAGACAACGGCCCTGCTCAAACAGTGTATTACAACCGGTCTCCAGGGGCCGGACGGCAGGCTGGAGCGAAACAAAGGGTTGCTGCAGGGCAGCCCTCTGTCGCCGCTGTTAGCCAACCTGTATCTTGATTCGTTTGATGAAAACATGGCCGGACTCGGTTACCGCTTAATCCGTTACGGCGACGACTGCATCATCATGGTGCGAGGCCGAGAGGAAGGCGAAGCCGCGCTCAACGACATCAAGGCCCTGCTGGAACCATTAAAACTGACCCTGCAGGAGGAAAAAACCAGCCTGCAGCCGCTGGACATGGGCTTTACCTTTTTAGGTCTTGAATTCGGGGCCATGATTGACGAAGAATTTGTTGAACGGACCGCGCTGAAAAAAACCCTGTTCATCCAGGAACAGTATGGATTTTTAGGGATAGACGGCTGCTCGGTGGTCATAAAAAAGGGGGGCGCCCTGCTGTCCCGGCTGCCGCTGCACCGGATCAGCGGCATTGTTATTTTCGGCTCCAGCACCCTTTCCACGAAACTGCTGCAGACCTGCTCACGCAGGCATATTCCGGTTTCCTTCTGCTCCCCGGCAGGCTATTACGTCAGTACCCTTAAACCGGATTCAAGGCGTTTCTTCAAAATATCCGCTGACCATGCCGCCCGTCATCAGTCATTATCGCCGGAGGATAACGTCCGGCTTGCCGCGGAAATCGTCACCGCCA